>JAUSMG010000170.1 GCA_030645295.1 Saprospiraceae bacterium
AGTGACTCTTTGCTAAAGTTTTTTCGGGGCTGGCCTGCGTTGGTTTTAATATGTGCAACAGGGAGCTGGGCCACCGTAGTCGCCAGTTCGCGTACCACTTGTTCCGGATTTTCCTGTACCGCTTTTTCCAACTGCTTTGGGTTGCCAAGCAGGGCTTTAATGCCTCCTGTATTGAATTTTGCTTTTGCCATTTTTGTGGAAGTCTGTTTTTTGGCAGGGGGGATGAATTTCTGGGTTTTCTCCGAAAACCTCGAAATTCATCCCCCCTGCCAAAAAACAGACTGTGGTTTAGATGATCAATGCTGTGGTCGAAAACAACAGACAAATCAGTTCTTCCTCAGGAATTCTTCTGCGAGGTTGAAAAAGTTGACTGCACCTTTACTGTTCACATCATAAAGTGCCACGGGTGTGTGCGACATGGGCGCTTCGGCAACGCGGCTGTTCCGGTGGATAATGGTCTCAAAAACATAGTCCGTAGCGCTGTTTCGGACCTCTTCCACGATAGCGTTCGCAAGTCGGAGTCGGCCATCGTACATGGAAATGAGCAGACCTTCCACCTGCAAATTGGGGTTGTATCCCTGGCGGATGAGATCGATCGTATTTTTCAATTTTGCCAGTCCTTCAAAGGAGAACATCTCGCATTGGACGGGGATGAGTACCGTATCGGCAGCCACCAGTGCATTCACGGTGATCAGGCCGAGGGAGGGCAGACAGTCGATGAAAATATAGTCGAATTCATTGCGCAGTTCGCCAACCACGCCACGCAATATATATTCGCGGTTGGGTTTATTGACCAGTTCGATCTCTGCACCTACGAGGTCAATATTGGAGGGCAGGAGGAAGAGATTGGGAGTTTCCGTTTGAATGATGGCTTCGTGCGGATCAACTCCGTGTACGAGACAATCGTAGAGACTTATTGATTCCGTGGTGTCTGCCTGGCCCACACCCGAAGATGCATTTGCCTGAGGATCAGCATCAATGAGCAGCACTCTTTTTTCCAGAATAGCGAGTGAAGCGGCGAGATTGATGGCGGTGGTAGTTTTGCCCACGCCGCCTTTTTGGTTGGCAATGGTGATTACTTTGCCCATGTCTTTTAGCATGATGTTTCGAGCGTTTGAAGCAGCACCTTTGTGGCACAACGTGGGCAAAGGTAATCGGGCGTGAAACGGTCCGTGGAACAATGGGTCCAGAAGTTATCCCCGTTTTTTCCACAGGTTGCCAACAGTCGGATTATTGGACTCTAAAAGGTCCCTGGATGTCAATTCTATCAATGATTGAATTATCCCATTCTACTGATATTCACATTGTTCTACCTTTGCCACTCACAATCACGATACATGACTCCTGCAGAACAATTGCTGAACGAGGTAGAAGCGCATATTGCCGACTTTTTTGCGCAAAACTTTGCCTCTGAATACGTTTTCCACGACCTTGAGCACACCATCCAAACCGTGGCAGCCGCCAAGACCATAGGGGAGGGTTTCCGACTGGATCCTCAGGATATGCTTACGGTGCTGCTTGCCACCTGGTTTCACGACACAGGCTACGCCGAAGGTCCTGTTGACCACGAAGAACGCAGTTGCGCCAACGTCGCACGATTTTTGGAAGGAAAAATTCCCGCCGAACAAATCAGCGAAGTCCTGGCCTGTATCCGTGCTACCAAAGTGCCCCAAAAGCCGGAGTCCTTACTCGGTCAGATCATTGGCGATGCCGACCTGAGCCATCTTGGCATGGAAATTTATTGGGATCGTACGAGTCGTTTGCGTCAGGAATTTGTACTGACTCGTGGTAATGTCATGAGTGATCAGGACTGGGTGGATTTTGAAATCAATTTCATGTTGACCCACGAATACCATACCGTGGTTGCGCAAGAACTGTTCAACAAGCGCAAAGCCAAGCACATCCAACAGCTCCTTAAACAAAAACGCAGGCTCAATCCCAGCCTTGCACCCACCGTAGACGAGATCAGCCTGCTCGAAGAAAAAGAAAAAACCGGCGACCTCAAGAAGGTGCTTAAAGAAAGCGAGAACGAGATCAAATCGGCTCGTTTCGGGCGCGGTGTGGAAACCATGTATCGGACCACCTACCGAACCCATACCAATCTTAGTGCCATGGCCGACAGTAAGGCCAACCTGATGCTTTCGGTCAATGCCATCGTCATCACGCTCCTTGTTTCCAACCTGCTTCCCAAACTTCAGGAGGGCGCATCCTGGAAAGTGATAGTTCCGACCATTTTATTGACAGCCACTTGTCTAGGCTCCATGGTGTTCGCCACGCTCGCAACCCGCCCAAAGATCACCGAAGGCACCGTGACTCGCGAAGCCATTAAACAGCGTAAAGCGAACCTTCTGTTCTTCGGGAATTTTTACAACATGAAACTTGAAGATTTTCAGTGGGGTGTGAATGAGATGCTTACAGATCCTGAATTTCTTTATACTTCCATGAGTCGTGACCTTTACTTTCTTGGCATTGTACTCGCCAAAAAATATAAATACCTCAGTGCCTGCTACAATATTTTCATGTACGGACTTATATTATCCATGGTAGCATTTGGCGTGGCAGCAGTGATGTAGGGATTGGTGATTGGTGTATTGGTGATTGTTGACCAGCCGCAGCTGAAACGAAGGATCACCAATCACCAGGGCGCCAATACACTAATACACCAATCACCAATCATCCACCGTAATGGCGAGCATAGTAATCATCCCAACCTACAACGAAAAAGAAAATGTGGAAGCCATCGTGCGGGCCGCCCTGGCTCAATCTGAGGAATTTCATGTGCTCATCGTGGACGATGGTTCGCCCGATGGAACGGGACAGATCGTACGAGACCTGCAAGCCACCGAATTTGCAGGACGGCTCCATTTGCTTGAACGCAGTGGCAAACTTGGGTTGGGTACTGCATACATCGCAGGATTCCGCTGGGGTTTGGAGCGCGATTATGAATACTTTTTTGAGATGGATGCGGATTTTTCACACGATCCCAAAGACCTCCCGCGCTTGCTTGCCAAATGCCGCGATGAAGGGGCAGATGTGGCGGTAGGTTCGCGCTATTGCCGGGGCGGGCATGTGGTCAATTGGCCGCTTGACCGGATCATTCTCTCCCGGGGCGCCTCGCTGTATACCAGCCTTATTCTTTGGATGCCCGTGGCCGACCCAACCGCCGGTTTTATATGCTATCGTCGTAAAGTGCTGGAAACCATGGATTTGAGTAAAATAAAGTTTATCGGTTACGCCTTCCAGATCGAGATGAAGTACACTGCTTACAAGCTTGGTTTCAAAGTCAAGGATGTGCCCATCACCTTCAAAGATCGCGAAAAAGGACAATCCAAAATGTCTTTGAATATAATTCAGGAGGCCATGTTAGGAGTGTTGCAGATGCGGTGGAAGTGAACTCTCCCACAAAATCCGCGCCCCACTCCGCTGGGATTTTGCATTTTTGCACCCACCAATGACATCCCCTATCCACATCTACCTCTCCTTCGACCCTGCCGATGCCCGCACAGCGGCAGATCTGCAGCGCCAACTCGCGCTGGCCTTGCAACCAGATCCTACCGTTTTTTGGGATCGCAGTGTCGTCCCGACTGAGGCATTTCGGGCCGAAGTTGCCAAGTTTTTAGAAAAAGCCGACCTTTTCGTGGCCCTGCTCTCCATGCACTACGAGGACAAGCCTGATGTGCGCTGGGAAGCCAATCAGGCGATCCTGACCCAGCGCGGCCGTCCAGCCCTTCAAATCCTGACCGCACAGGCCCGGAGCGCAGCCATTCCGACCGATCTTCAGCCCTTTCAAACCGCACTGCCATCGGGTGAAACCATTGAAAATGAAGGAATTGCCCGCGAACGACAATTGCTTCGGGCAGCAGCCACTGCCGCTACTGTTCTGGCTGCAGCGCCTCAAAGCAATGATATAGGCATTGGCCAGATCGAGCTTCCAATTAGTATCGAAGACCTGCGAGAACGCTTGTTGGCCCAGACCGATCGAATCAATCATGCACCGCTTTTAGCCATACTTAAACGCCTCATTCGCGATGTGCAGGTGAAACGAGGGGTTTTGGACGTTGAGGACTATTTCAAACAATTGCGCGAAAAGACCCGTCTCTCGCAAATTAGTCTCGATGAACTTAAAGCGAAGGCTGGCCCCATTCAAAATGATTTGTACAACCTGATCGAACGGCTACAGGAAGAGGACCTGGTGCAGGAGTGGCGGCAGATTTTTATCCGCGATTACTACCGTTTCGTGGGCGACAGCCGGGTAGACAGCACGGCGCCTCCATTTTTTGTGCCTGTGGATGATATTATT
>JAUSMG010000184.1 GCA_030645295.1 Saprospiraceae bacterium
CTGCAGTAAATCAGGAAGTTACCATAACCGTAAATCCAGTACCAGAAGTAGATCCAGTGGACAACCAGACCCACTGTGCAGGCGATCAGGTGCCAGCTACGGTCTTTACCAGCAGTGTCCCCGGAGCAGTTTTTTCCTGGAGTCGTGCTGTACCTACTCCGGACATCGGATCGATCCCTGCTTCTGGCATAGGAGATGTTCCTGGCTTCATAGCGACCAATAATTCCGACGCACCGATCACGGTGACCTTCGAAGTAGTAGCGTCCTTTACCGCCAATGGTGTAACCTGTACGGGTTCTCCGGTTCAATTTACCATCACGGTCCTTCCGGATCCAACCGTAAATCCGGTAGCAGACCAAACCTACTGCGCAGGCGAACAAGTGCCTTCAACTGTATTTACCAGTAGTGTTGGCGGGGCAGTATTTAACTGGACGCGCACAGTATCGATGCCCGATATCGGATTGGTCCCTATTGCTGGCACGGGGGATGTTCCAGGCTTTACTTCGACAAACAGTTCAAATGCCCCAATTACTGCCATTTTTACCGTTGTAGCATCTGTTACAGCCAATGGGGTAACGTGTGAAGGGGATCCAATACAATTCAGCATAACCATCAACCCGGTGCCACAAGTAAATCCCGTGCCGAACCAGACCCATTGCGCAGGCGACCAGGTGCCGGCTACGGTCTTTACCAGTAGTGTGCCCGGAGCGGTTTTTTCCTGGAGTCGTGCAGTACCCACGCCGGATATCGGATCAGTCCCTGCTTCCGGTATGGGAGATGTTCCGGGTTTCTTAGCGACCAATGCTTCCGACGCACCGATCACGGTGACCTTTGAGGTAGTAGCCTCTTTCACGAACAATGGCGTAACCTGCACGGGGGATCCGGTTCAATTCACCATCACGGTCCTTCCGAATCCACCAGTAGATCCGGTAGCCGACCAAACCTTCTGTGCTGGCGAACAGGTGCCTGCAACCGTATTCACCAGTAGTGTTGGCGGGGCAGTTTTTTCCTGGACGCGCACGGTACCGGTGCCTGATATCGGACTGGTCCCTATTGCAGGCACAGGGGATGTCCCTGACTTTACCGCGACAAACACTTCTAATGCCCCGATTAATTCCATTTTTACCGTTGTAGCAACTGTTACAGCCAATGGGGTAACGTGTACAGGCGATCCAATACAATTCAACATAACCATTAACCCGGCGCCACAAATAGATCCGGTGGTCGACCAAACCCATTGCGCAGGTGATCAGGTTCCGGCTACGGTCTTCAGCAGCAGCGTGCCAGGGACCGTTTTTTCCTGGACCCGTACCGTACCCGTTCCTGACATCGGATTAGTTCCTACCGACGGTATAGGGGATGTTCCCGGGTTTACCGCAACCAACAGCTCCAACGCACCGATCACTTCTGTGTTTGAAGTGGTGGCCACCTTTACCGCCAACGGTGAAACTTGTTCAGAAATCCCGATACAATTCAGCATAACCATCAATCCCGTACCACAGATTGATCCGGTGGACAACCAGACTTATTGTGCAGGCGAACAAGTGCCGGCTACGGTATTCACCAGCAATGTACCCGGGGCTGTTTTCGATTGGAGCCGCACGGTACCAGTGCCTGACATCGGATTGGTCCCTGATTCCGGTATAGGTGATGTGCCTGCTTATGTAGCCACCAATGCGTCAAATGCACCAATTGTTTCCACTTTTACTGTGGACGCTTCCTTTTCTAATGGTGGTATCGACTGTCCCGGCAATCCAATTCAGTATACAGTAACCATCAATCCTTCGCCCAATGCAGTGGCCACACCTGCCGCACAAACCATCTGCTCAGGTAATGCCATTACAACAATTGTCCTGAGCGGCAATGTTTCCGGTACGCTATACAACTGGACGCGTGACAACACGATTCCAGTAACTGGAATAGCTGATTCAGGCTCAGGCAATATCAGCGGTACGCTGACCAATACAACCAACGCCCCGATAACGGTAACCTTTACCATCACTCCAGAGCTCCCGGGCTGTACCGGGACGCCCATCACCGCTACCGTTTTGGTCAACCCTGCACCTGCCGTTTTTGCAGTCACCGGTGGTGGAATGCTTTGTATGACCGATAACATTGGGCTTCCCGTTGACTTGAGCGGTTCACAGACAAACGTGAACTATCAATTGCGGCTAAATGGCAATCCTGTTGGCGCGCCGGTGGCCGGTACGGGTGCAGCCATTTCATTTGGCCCGCAGATTACGCCGGGCACGTACACTGTCCTGGCTGTTCATACCCAGGGTGGATGTACAAGCGACATGGGAGGCAGTGCCGAGGTCACCATCTTCAATTGCAGGATAGAAATCAGCAATCCCTGTGTGTGCCTCAACAATGCTACGACCCTGGAAAACGGACAGTTTGACGAAACGATCAAACTCGAGGCGCCCAATAGCCAAAGCTGGACGGTGATCGCTGTCAACGGGTTTTATACCCAAGGTGGCCCGGCGCCTCCAGCTGCACCTATTCCAATGGCCGTGGGCACTATCTTGATGAATAATGGGGGCAATATATTTACCCTGGACGGTCGACACATTGATGCATTGGGCTATACCCTCACGGTAAGCAACGGACAAGGCACCATTTTCAACATCGGAAACGCTTGCCAATACCCGAATCCTGTTATAACTGCCAACCTGAGCGGGCCATTTTGTTTGTATTCCGATCCGGTCCCATTAACGGGCGATCCGGGAGATGCAAATATCGTTAGTGAAGGCTTTACGGTCAATGGCTTACCAGCCACCCAATTCGATCCCAGCCAGGGTGCTGGCCAATATGTAATCGTTTATACCGTGAATGGCGGAATGCCTAAAGCATTCGGTCTAACCGACCCTGGCTGTATTCAGGCGGTCAGCCTGACCGTTAATGTAGTTGGCACCCCTCAGAACCTCGCCTGCAATAATTTGGTGATTATTGGGCTGGATGCCGACTGTGTGTTGGAAATTACGGCAGACCTGATTTTAGAGGGTAATTATTTGTGTTTTGACGATTATTTAGTCGAATTAGACTGTACACTGCCTTTAGGGAACGGTCCATGGGTTCCTGCAATTGTCAATGCAAGCAATATTGGTAATACTTGCAGTGTGCGGGTTACCCACCTCGTTAGCGGCAATTCCTGCATAGGGAATATCAAAATAGAGGATAATCTTGATCCCAGCATTAACTGCGAAGATTTCTCAGTGCCTTGCAACACCGCCGATCTATCCCCCGCATACCTTCAAAACGTGCTGAACATAGATATTGCCTACCCAAGCATTATGGATTGTCAGGGTTTTTCCCTCAGTCACGTGGATACTGAAACACCACAAAATTGTGCCTCGGGATTAACCAAAATCATTTCCCGCCAGTGGACCGTTGTGGATGGGAGCGGCAATTCGGCTACTTGTATTCAAATCATTAGCCTCATTCGACCCGCAGTAATAGACATTACACTGCCCCCCAACTACGATGGACTAGCAGCCCCCGGATTCGATTGCAGCAATGCCTACCCGACACCTGAATGGATAGAAAGTCAGGGATTGCAAGGATTCCCTTATTTCATGGGGACTCCGGTAGCCTGCAGTATCAACGGAGCCCATAAGGATGTGGTCATTGAAATCTGCGACGGAACTTACAGCATCGCACGGGAATGGACCATTATAGATTTCTGTGCCGGTACCGTTCTGCACCACCAACAGCTCATAGCGGTCACGGATGAACAGCCACCACTGATGACCTGTCCGCCGAATATGACCGTATCAGTGGATCCATATACCTGCTGTGGTACGATTGATCTGCCCGATCTGATTGTGGAGGATATCTGCTCCCAGATCAATAATGTTAGTGGAATCGTAACGACTTTCGATCCATTCACCCAAATGGTAACCGGGATTTATCCATTTATAGGCACACTGCAAGACTTTCCCGGCAACAACCTTTGGTACAGCGACACGCTAGCGGTATTTGGCTTTACAGCTTGTTTGCCCATCGGCGCCCATACCGTTAAGTACGAAGCGGAAGATGACTGTGGCAATGTCAGTTCCTGCACTTTCGAAATGAAAGTAGAAGATCTGGTACCTCCTGTGGCCATTTGCGACCAATTCACGGTCGTATCGCTCGCGGCGGGTGGCCAGTCTTTGGTGTACGCCACCACCTTTGACGACGGCTCGTACGATAATTGTTGTTTGCTGGGTTTCGAGGTAGCACGGATGTCGGCGGATGATTGTGGTGACACGAATTTTGGCGAAACCGTGACTTTCTGCTGCAGCGATGTGGGCGATACTCTTATGGTGGTTTTTCGCGTAACCGACTGCAATGGGAACGTCAACGATTGTATGGTGCTGGTGCAAGTTCAGGACAAGATCAAACCCAGTTGCACAGCTCCTGCACAGATTGCGGTGGACTGTGAGCATTTCGACCCAAGCCTTTGGGCCTATGGAATAGCCCAGGTAACCGACAACTGTTGTCTGGATACGTCCAAAGTGTTCATGGGTCAGCTGGGTCTGACACACCAGGCGAATTATTCGCTATTTGACACCGTTTGCAAAAAAGGCACGATCAACC
>JAUSMG010000195.1 GCA_030645295.1 Saprospiraceae bacterium
TGTCCAATGTCCAATATCCAATGTCCAATGTCCAATATCCAATGTCCAAACACGATCCAATTCAAATTTTAATAGCTGAGCACGACATCATCAGTGCGGCTGAAGGGGCTATCCAATCGCTCCAGAATATTTGGGAAACCAATGCAGACGAATACGCAGAAAAGCTGCGGCGGCTGATTGTGTTTTTCAGGGAATACAGCGACCGATTCCACCATTATAAGGAAGAGGAAGTGCTATTCAAAAAACTTAGAGAAAACCCTGATTTCCTGCTAAAAGATATCATTTCCGAACTGGAAGGGCATCACGAGATGTTCCGGGAAACTGTGGCGGAAATCGAGGAGGCTGCACAAAATAAGGATTGGCCCAAATGCCAGAAACTGCTCACGGGGTACATAAACGACCTGCTTGACCACATCGCGGTGGAGAACGACGAGTTGTTTAACATGGCCGAAGCGGTTTTTAGCGACGACGAATTAGAACGCATTTACTTCCTGTTTGAAGATATTGACCGGGATTTGGGGCTGGAGCGGAAACAGGAACTAGCGGCTATGTTGGAGGCGCTTTAGTTTGGCCGCATTCGTCCGGGGGGTGAAACCAGCCACAAGATGACCCCAAAAACAGCATTGGTGATGACGCAGACTATCTTATCACAAGAGATAATGCAAGTATAACTGATGAAGTATAAACTGGGCATAGACGTTGGAGGCACGTTTACCGACTTCTTTTTGGTAGGCGATGACCGATCATCCTGGGTGCACAAGACCCTCTCCACTCCGGAGGATTCATCCCTTGGGTTTATCACTGGCTTAAAGGAACTGGCAGCGAAACTACAGCTGCCGGTGGAAGTCTTTATCAAGGATTTAGATACCATTGTACACGGCACTACAGTCGCCACCAATGCCTTGCTGACCCGGAATGGGGCCAAAACAGCGCTGGTTACTACAAAAGGCTTCCGGGACGCACTGGAGATGAGGCGCGGAATCAGGGAAGAGCGGTACAATAACCATTACCGGAATGTAGAGCCATTGGTGCCCCGGCAATACCGCTTTACGGTAGATGAGCGCACCGATGCCAAAGGCAAATCAATCAAGCCTCTCCATACGCAGGAACTGGATGCCATTGTCCAGAACATCAAAAACGAAGGTATCGAAGCGGTTGCCATCTGCTTCATGAACTCCTACCTGAATCACGACCATGAGCAAAAAGCTGCCGACTACCTGCGCCGCCAGCTGCCGGGTTTGTTCATCTGCGGCTCCTACGAAGTGCTGCCGTCGGTGCGTTTTTACGAAAGAGTGAGTACCACTTGCGTGAACGCTTACATCGGCGTGGTCGTAGAGCACTACCTGAAATCGCTGCTCGGCAAGCTCAAAGCGTTGAATTTTACGGGCAAGCTCCTTATCATGCAGAGCAACGGGGGCGTGGTTACGCCTGAGGTGGCGTGCAAAGTAGCTGCGGTCACGGCACTTTCCGGGCCGGCAGCAGCACCCATTGCAGGCGCCTACTACGCGGAGTTGCTGGGTTACGACCACTGTATCACCATGGATATGGGCGGGACGAGCTTCGATGCTTCCCTGGTGGTGAACCGTCAATGTGTTACCAGCACGGATTGCGAGATCAATCGCTACCGCATTGCATTGCCCACCCTCGACATCATCACCATTGGCGCAGGAGGGGGAAGTATCGGCTGGATTGACAAAGGCGGCCTGCTGAGGATGGGGCCGCAAAGCGCAGGCTCATTGCCAGGCCCCGTCAGCTACGACAGGGGAGGGGAGCAGCCCACCTGTACCGATGCCGATTTGCTGCTCGGATATCTCGACCCCGACTTCTTTGCCGGAGGGAAATACAAACTAAACAAGCCTAAGGCCGTCGAACTCACCGCGAAAAACCTCGGCAAGCCACTGGGCATGAATGCCCACGAGGCTGCGGCAGGAATGTATCGCGTCATCAACATGAACATGGCGCAGGGCGTACGCGAAGTGAGCGTTGAAAGAGGGTACGATCCCCGGGAGTTCCTCCTGATCTGTGCCGGGGGGGCAGGTTCCATCCATGCCGGAGAGATTTGTCGGGAGTTGGAGATTCCGATGTTCGTCGTACCGGGTGTAGCATCTATTTTTTGCGCAGCGGGTATGTTGTTGGGCGACCTCAAACACGACTATGTGCGCTCGTACATGACCCTCCTTTCCAGTATTGATAAAGCACATTTCCTCCAGCTTTATGCCGAAATGAAAGGAGTGGCTGTGGCCACACTTATTGCAGAGGGCATTGTAGAGGACAAGATACAATACCGTCCCTCACTTGACCTGCGCTATGTCGGCCAATACCATGAGGTGCCCATGGAAGTTAGCATAGATCAAATCCTGAACGTGGATTTGGAGGCCATCAGTCAGGCATTCCATACCGAGCACAATCGGCAGTTCGGCTACGAACTGCGTGGAGAAGGTACTGGGCTGGAAGTCATCAATGTGCGCCTGCGGGCTATTGGCATTACTGAAAAACCGCAATCGCTGTCCAGTATAGCACCTGATCCGGCAAGCTCGCCCGAAGCGGCCATCAAGGGCAGGCGGGCGGCATATATCCCGGAAACGGGTGAGATACAGGAAGTAACCGTGTACGACGGGGACAGGCTCACGGGCCGTTTTACGATTGAAGGGCCGGCCATCCTTGAGCAGGTGAACACCACTGTTTTTCTGGGCGAAAGTTACCATTGTGAAACCGGAATTGAGGGCGCATTCGTGGTGTATAACAAACACCTGATGCCCGACGGGTTAAAAAAACAATTTCAAACCGAAGAAATAGCTGTGCCATGAACGGAGTCAAAATAGATAAAATACTGCTTTCGATTTTCCAGCGCGCGTTCAGAAGCATCACCGATGAAATGAGCATTTCGCTGACGAAAACAACCCGCTCACCGATTTTGTGCGAGGCGAAGGACTTTGTGACAGGGCTGTACGATGCTCGGGGCAATATGCTGGAACAGACCGAAAACCTCCCCATCCTTTCCTTTTCGCTTGGGCCGGTGTGTAAAGTGATTATTGAGCAGTATGGCGATGACGTACATCCGGGCGACGTGATGATACACAACGACGTGTTCAGCATGGGCAATCAAAACAACGACGTGGCTATTTTCAAGCCAATCTTTGCCGAAGGCGCTTTGGTCGGTTGGTCGGCTGCCAAGGGCCATCAGGCTGATATCGGCGGGGCAGTGCAGGGCGGCTACAATCCCAACGCCACGGAAGTCTGGCAGGAAGCGCTCCGCATACCTGCGGTAAAAATCTATGACCAGGGCAAACTCCGACAAGATGTCTGGAACCTGATCTTTGCCAACATCCGGCTTTCGATGGTTCAGGAAGACATCAAAGCACAAATAGGCGCCTGTTCGCTCGGAGAGCGGCGGCTGCGGGCCTTGGTAGAAAAGTACGGCATAGAATGCTACGAGGCTCACAAACAAGAACTGTTCAATACCACCGAAAAAATGATGCGGGCCGAAATCGCCGCCATCCCGGACGGCACCTATTCGGGCAGCAGCATGGTCTATTATGACGGCAAGCACCGGGGTTCGAAATTTGAGATCAAAACAAAAATTACGGTGGAGGGCAACGACATCACCTTCGATTTCTCGGAATCAAGCGAGCAGACCAACGGTTTTGTGAACGGCACCTACACTTCCACCTGCTCGGCCATCACCCTCACCCTCCTTCAAATGGTAAACCCTGATATTCCCCACAATGAAGGAATGATCAGGCCTTTGAAGTACATCGTTCCAAAAGGCAGCATTTTGAATGCCGCCTACCCAAAAGCGACCACATTCGGCAACCATCTGTGCCCGCAGGTGGCTGATGCCATTTTTAAAGCCCTAGGGCAGGCTATGCCGCATCGGGTGACTGCCGGGTGGAACCACCTGCTTTGTTCCCTGTTCACCGGCATTCATCCCCGAACAGATTCAAAATATGTTGACATCTGCTTCATGGGACTCAAGGGAGGTTCGGGCGCCCTTGAGGGAAATGACGGTTACGACCATATCGGTATGATAGATGCCTCCGGTGGGCTGCTTGATCAGGACTACGAGATGTACGAGCGGCAAACCCCCCATCAGATTTTGAAACATGAATATCTCTGCGATTCGGGTGGGGTGGGCAAATGGAGGGGTGGGCTGGGCGTGGAAACCATCATTGAACTCGGCGCTGACAACACCACGATGGTCGTATTTGGCGATGGCGATATAGAGAAAAACTATGGCCTGTTCGGTGGAAAAGGCAGCGTGTTGAACAGCATTGAACTGAGTTTCCCGGATGGCCGGAAACACATCCCTTTAAACAAGGATTTGATCGAAGATATACCTGCAAATACGATTTACAGACAAATTGCCGGCGGCGGCGGCGGGTACGGAAACCCGCTCGAGCGGGCGCTGGCATCCGTTGAAGAGGACGTTCGGAATGAAGTGGTAAGCGAGGAACAGGCGATCCGGGAATACGGTGTCGCACTGACCGCTGGTTTGAAAACCGATGTTGAAAAGACCAACCAATTGCGTTCAATTCATCAACATTAAATATTTCACTTTATGAAAAACAGAAAGATCATTCTGACCGAAAATGAGATACCTGACAAATGGTATAACATTATGGCCGACATGCCCAACAAACCCTTGCCCCCTCTTCACCCCGGAACGATGCAGCCGATTGGACCTGATGCGTTGGCGCCGCTCTTTCCGATGGCATTGATTATGCAGGAAGTGAGCGCGGACAAGTGGGTAGAAATACCAGACGAGGTTAGAGATATCTACACGATTTGGCGCCCCACCCCGCTCTACCGGGCATACGGGCTGGAAAAAGCGCTCAACACACCTGCCAAAATATATTACAAATATGAAGGCACGAGTCCTTCCGGTTCACATAAACCGAACACAGCGGTTCCGCAAGCCTATTACAATGCCAAAGAGGGTGTCAAAAAAATTGCCACCGAAACAGGCGCCGGACAGTGGGGAAGCGCACTAAGCTTCGCTTGCAACCATTTCGACATGAAGTGCGAGGTGTACATGGTACGGGTATCTTACGACAGCAAGCCATACCGCAAAATCATGATGAATACCTGGGGCGCAGACGTTTACCCATCGCCCTCAAACAGGACGGAAGCAGGAAGAAAAATCCTTTCCGAGTACCCTGACTCGCCAGGATCATTGGGAATTGCCATTTCAGAAGCAATCGAAGTCGCGGCATCAGACCCCGACACCAAATATGCCTTGGGCTCTGTCCTCAACCATGTTTTGCTTCACCAGACGATCATCGGGCAAGAAGCCCTCAAGCAAATGGAGAAAGCCGGCGATATGCCAGACATAGTCATCGCGCCATTCGGGGGCGGCTCCAATTTTGCCGGATTGAGTTTCCCTTTCCTGCGCCTGAATTTTGAAGAAGGCCGGAAAATTCGTTGTATCGCCAGCGAACCCGCCTCTTGCCCAAAGCTCACCCGTGGGATATTCCGCTACGATTTTGGCGACACCATCGGCATGACCCCCTTGTTGCCCATGTTCACCCTGGGGCACAACTTCGTTCCAGCGCCCATCCACGCGGGTGGGCTGCGCTATCACGGCGCCGGTGTCATTGTAAGCCAGTTGCTCAAAGACAAACTGATAGAAGCAGTATCGCATTCCAACCCGGAAGTGTTCGAAGCCGGCATCCTGTTCGCCCGGACAGAGGGTATTATACCCGCTCCGGAAGCCGCCCATGGAATTGCCACAGTGATTGCAGAAGCCAAAAAATGCAAGGAAGAGGGGGTGTCCAAAACCATCCTTTTCAACCTCTGCGGCCATGGCTACTTCGACATGAAAGCGTATCAGGACTATTTTGAAGGGAAAATTAAGGAGCATGTGCTGTCCGATGCGGAGATTCAAGCATCGCTGAAAGAACTCACTACGCCGGAGATTGCATGATGCACGACATCATATTGCCCGATGGCTGGCCGATGCCAAAAGGATATTCCAACGGTATCCTTGCAAAGCAAGGTCGAACGCTTTTTCTGGCCGGGCAAGTGGGCTGGAATGAGCAGGAGATTTTCGAGAGCGATCAATTGGCGCCTCAATTCAGGCAGGCACTCAAAAATATTGTCGCCATTGTCGAGAAAGCAGGCGGTAGTAAAGAGGACGTTTGCCGGATGACTTGTTTTTGCAAAGACCGGGAGCAGTACCTGGAAAACCGAAAAGTTCTGGGCCAGTTTTGGAAGGAAATCATGGGCAATCACTACCCGTGCATGAGCATGATTTTCGTCGTTGACCTGCTGGACCACCCGGCCTTGATAGAATTGGAAGCAATCGCGATAATACCTGATTGAGATGAATTGTAATCTGACCGAAATACAACAGGCAACCAGGGACACATTTGCGGAATTTGTCCAAAAAAGGGTAATGCCCCAGGCCGCATCCATAGACGAGCGCGCTGAATTTCCCATGGAGTTGTTTCGGGAAGTTGGCACGCTCGGTTTTTTTGGCATGCGGTACCCTGAAACAGCCGGCGGTACCAATATGGACATCGTTTCGTACTGCCTTGCTGTGATGGAATTGGCGAAGGGATCCCTGTCCCTGGCTGCTGCCTGTACCATGCAATCGTTGATGGCGACTTACTTCCTATACCGCTTAGGCGGTGAGGAGATCAAGGGGCATTTCCGCGCTGCTTTGAAAGGCGACGAAATAGGTGGAATCTGTATGACAGAGCCAAATGCCGGCAGTGACCTCCTCAATTTGCAAAGCAAAGCGTTGGTGTCTGACGACGGATTTGTTTTAAACGGACAAAAAACCTGGGTTACTTCAGCCCCGGTGGCGGATTTCTTTACCGTGTTGGCCAAGACAGACAAAGCAGAAGGCATATCCATCTTTTTTGTCCCTGCGCGACTGGAAGGCGTCAAGATTGGCAAAAGCATCGAGAAACTGGGGGTCAGAGGCTCGCCGACCAGCGAGGTTTCATTTGACAATGTAAAACTTCCCAAAAATTACCTGCTGGGCAATCTGGGCGACGGCTCGAAATACCTGCGGGAAGTGTTGGCAGAGATCAGGATCATGACTGCCGCCCTCGCGGTAGGCGTCGCGGCGGCGGCCTTTGAATATGCCCTGCAATACTCGAAAGAAAGGGAACAGTTCGGGCGCCCGATCGGTCAGTTTCAGGCGGTAAGCATGAACCTGGCCGAAATGGCGGTCCAATTGGAAACAGCGAGGCACTACACCTTGTATGCTGCCTCTTTAAGCGATGCCGGGCATACCCAACAAAAGGAGGCCATGATCGCTAAACTGTATGCGTCGGAATGTGCCAATGCTATCTGTGATAAAGCTTCCAGGGTGTTGGCATCTTATGGTTTCGCCATGGACTATCCCCTGCAGAGATATTTAAGAGATGCCCGGTTTACCTTGATCGGAGGAGGCACTTCGGAAATTTTGAAAATTAATTTAGGCAAAGAATACGGACTGTGAGTTTTATCATAAAATACCACGTTGCGCTGCCACATTTCCGCATCAGCGACAAAATACTTCACCCACGCACGGGCAGAGAGGTACAACACGCTGTTTGCTATACCGACGAGGATATTATCACCCTGGCATACCAGGCTGCGGAGCAAGTAGTGGCCCCAAACATTGACGCTGTGCTATTTGCCACAGCTACTCCGGTCTTCAAAGGGCGTTATCATGCCTCTTATTTGGCCGACTTGTTGGGTCTTCCCGATGGCATTACCGCACTCGACCTGGGCACGACCAACCGCGCCGGAACGGATGCCTTGCTCCTCGCCGACGCTTTGATAGCCAGTGGGAGGCACCAACATATTCTGGTGGTCGCCTCCGATGTCCGTTTCCCCTCCATCGGCAAGGAAACCGCCACGCCATTCGGCCACGGAGCGGTGGCAATGCTGGTTTCCAAAGACGAAGGCATTGCGCAAATAACCGGCGCCGCCTCGTTTTCAGAGGGGCTGGCGGAGGAATTCACGTACAAAGAGGCCCCGGTGGAATACGATGCCCGTTTTGCCAGAGTAGCAGGGTTTATGAACAATATGACAAAGGTGTTGGCTGGTCTTGCCCCGGAAACCATCCATCGCTTGATCCTCAATTCCGCTTATGCAAAGCTCCTGTCCACCACCCTGAAAAAAGCGGGTTACAACCTGGAAAAACAAGTCGCTCCCGATAACCTGGTGGCCCAATGCGGATACCTCGGCGCCGCGCACTGCCTGTTGCGATTGGTATATGCCATAGAAAGTCCCCCCGGAGTTTCTGTGCTTGTTGACTACAACAACGGCTCAAACGTGATCAGCATCAATGTGCTGAAGCAGGCTTTCCCGGTTTTAGACATGCTCAACAACCACCGTCCGCTTACATGCTACCAGGATTATCTCGCGCTTCGCAAACAGGGCAAATTCGATGGTAAAGCTTATCAGAGCATTGAAATGTTCTCTTCCGAAATGATGCAGGAGCGTGAAAAGAACCAATTCCTTCAACTCAAAAGCTTTGCCTGCAAAAACTGCGGAACCGTGTATTATTTGAAATCGGCCCGTTGCAACCATTGCAAGGGCACCGAATTTGAAGCGAAACAAATGGCTAAAACGGGCACGGTGTATACCCTTACCAGCGAACATTTTTTTCCTGCGTCTTTCCCCCCCACCAACATGATCGTCCTTGATCTGGATGGCGGCGGTCGGCTTACCCTGCAGCAAACAGACGACCTGTACCAGGATGAACAAACAGAAATTAGCATTGGCGACCGCGTGAAATTGGTCTTGCGAAAAATGATGGAAAACGACCGTAAACCAAACTATTTCTGGAAATGCGTAAAACTATGAGCAGAAAAAGAGACATAGCCATTATTGGAACAGGCCTAACCCGGTTCGGCGAACTTTTTGACCAAAGTTACGACGATCTGGTGCGCGAGGCCGCCCTGCAGGCAGTTGCCGACGCGGGAATTGGCCTGGATGATATTCAGGCTGGCTGGCTCTCTACTGCTTTCCCGGAAATCGGGGTTTTCAAGGGCCGGAGCGGGATGGATTTGGTCGAACCGCTGAACTTGTATGGAATCCCGGTTACCCGAGTGTCGAATTTTTGTGCTTCTGGTTCTGATGCCATTCGCAATGCCGCAAATGCGCTGGCTGCTGGCGAATGCGACGTTGCCATGGTGCTTGGGGTGGAAAAACTCAGAGACCGGACTCCCCAGGACAGCATTGTTAAAATGATGGTGGAACTCTCGCATCCGTTTTTTCAGAAGGGATTTACTGCGGCTGGCACCTTCGCCGTTTATGCCAGAAGAATCATGCACAAATACGGTGTGACCCTTGAAGACATTGCCAATATCTCCGTTAAAAACCATTACCACGGCACCATGAATGAGAAGGCGCACCACAGGATCGCTTGTTCGCTGGAACAGGTACTCAGCTCGCCCATGGTGGCCGCCCCCCTCACGGTGATGGACAGTTGCCCGACAACCGATGGCGCGGCCTGCCTCATCATGGTGCGTGCCGCCGACGTGGACAAATCAAAACACGCCCCGGTGTACATTGATGGCATCGGCCTTGCTATTTCAACGGGCTGGGATATGCCGTTCTTCGATCCAAAACACGATTTCTGCTCGTTTCAGGCTACCCGAGATGCTGCGGCCATGGCTTATAAACAAGCAGGCATTTCAAAACCGCTCGATGAATTAGACCTGATTGAAGTACACGACTGCTTCTCCATCGTTGAATTGATCACCTACGAAGACCTCGGTTTGTGCAAAGCCGGAGAAGCAAAAGACATGATAAGAGGTAAGGCAACCTGCTTGGGAGGAGAAATCCCGGTAAATGTGAGCGGAGGACTTCTGTCCTGCGGTCACCCGGTCGGCGCTACCGGTGTGCGGATGGTCGTGGAAGTGGTTAGCCATTTGCGGGGAATCGCTGGCGACCGGCAAGTGAAAGGGGCTAAAAGAGGCCTGACCCATAACATCGGCGGTCCGGGAGCCATCGCTTCCGTGATTGTCTTAAACAAGGAGCAGTAACTATGAAAATATTATTAGCCAAACCCGGACTTGACGGCCACGACGTCGGAGTGAAAGTATTGGCCCATGGCCTGAAAGATGCCGGATTTGAGGTGGTCTATACCGGGCTGCGAAAATCCATCGAAACCATTGTTGACATGGCGGTGGAGAGACAGGCAGACGCTATCGGCCTTTCAATTTTGTCCGGAACGCACCTGATTTTAGCCGAACGGATGAACGGGGTGATGGCCGAACGAAAGCTCGATATCCCCTGGCTTGTGGGCGGAAACATACCGGTGCTCGACGTGCCGAAATTAGAAGCGTCCGGCGCTGCCAAAGCCTTCCCCACAGGTAGTAAAATACAAGAAATTATCGAGTATTTTGAAACATTAAATACGAAGAAATGAGCGCGTCATCAACACGAAAAACAACCGAAGACCTGCGTATCAAAAAGGTCTTCCTCGAATCGGGGATCGAAGTTGATCCCGTCTATACTGCCGACGACGTGGAGCCGCTGGGCATCAGAAACGAGATGCCCGGAATATATCCTTTCACAAGGGGCATCCACCCGGCCATGTATCGGGAAAAACCGTTCACTATTCGTCAGTATGCTGGTTTTGCTTCCCCCGAAGAGACCAACACAAGGTTCCTTTTTTTGATACAAAACGGCCAGTCGGGGCTGAACGTAGCCTTCGACCTGCCTACTCAATGCGGACTGGATTCCGACGACCCCGCAGCACTGGGAGAGGTCGGCCGCGTGGGCATGGCTGTTGATACCCTGGACGATTTCGAGATAGCGTTCAGGGGGATTGACCTGGACAAAATCACCGTTTCCTTGACCATCAACGGCACGGCGATTATTCTCATCGCCCTGTACATTGCCTTGGCTGAAAAGCGGGGGATCGACATCAAATCCCTGCGTGGCACGGCCCAAAATGATATTCTAAAAGAATTTATTGGTCGGGGAACCTGGATTTTCCCTGTGGACAAATCGGTGAAATTGGTCGTTGACACCATTGAATATTGTGCGAAGCACGTCCCCAAATACAGCCCCGTCAGCGTGTGCGGATACCACATTCGGGAAAGCGGAGCAAATCCCATTCAGGAAATGGCTTATGCTTTTTGCATTGCCAAAGCTTATACCGACGGGGCTTTGAGCAAAGGCATAGACATAGATGATTTTGCCTCCAGGCTTTCGTTTAACTTTGACATCTACGGCAATTTTTTTGAGCAAATAGCCAAGTTCAGGGGCGGGCGCAGGCTTTGGGCGAAAATCATCAGAGAAGAATACGGGGCAAAAAACGACCATTCCTGCTGGCTACGAATGATTGCAGGCGGCGGCGGCGGCGGCCTCACCAAAGAGCAGCCCGAAAACAACATCATACGAAGCGCCTACTATGCGCTGATCAGCGCCTTGTCAGGAACGCAGACGATGGCGCTGTGCAGTTATGACGAAGCCTATACCATCCCTACCGAAAAATCGGCGGAAATCTCCCTGCGAACCATGCAAATCATGATCCACGAAATGGGCATCTGCGATACCGTTGACCCGCTCGGCGGATCTTATTATGTGGAAGCCCTGACCGACCGTTTCGAGCATGAGATCGCGCGGGAAATGAAGACGGTAGAGGCTTGGGGCGGGATTGTCAATGCGGTTGCCACAGGAAAAATACAGGAGTCGGTTTCAAAACAAGCCTATCAACGCGAAATGGGTTTCCAAACAGGCGTCGTACCAAAGGTCGGCCTGAATATGTTCACCCGGGAGGAAGACCCCAGGCCGGTTGATTTCCACCCCTACAACCAGGAAGCTGCCGACAACCAGGTGCTTAAACTGAATCGAATCAAGGCCAGCAGAAACCAGGAAGCGGTTCAGCGACATCTGGCCGAGATCAAAGCCGATGCCCTTGCCGACAACAATCTTTTGCCTTCCATCATTGCTGCCGTCAAGGAATACGCAACCGTGGGAGAGATTGTGCAGGTGCTGAAGGAGGTGTATGGCGAATTTGAAGAGCCGATATTCATCTAATAAGGATACCGTGAGCCAGATAAAAAAAACGATACTAAGCTTCGAGCAAGCACTGACCTTGCCTTATGCCACCGAGCGGTTTGCGCAAATGGGATGGCGGGTCATCCGCATCGAATCTGCTGGCGAAGCAGGCCAATCCCATCCGGGCGACCCGAACCGCTATATTGGGGAAGATACCGGGGTCGAAGATTTGCATGCCTATTTCATTGCCCCAAACCTTGGGAAAGAAGCCATAACCCTCAATCTGAAATACAAAAACGGTCAAAATGCCCTCAAGCGCATCATCCAGGCACTGAAGGTAGATGTGTTCATGTGCAACACCCTGCCCAAAAGATACCAGCAGCTGGGCATTGATTACGACACGCTCAAGGAGGCCAACCCGCAACTGATTTGGTGCGGTATATCGGCTTTTGGCCCCGAACACCCCGACCGTGCCGGGTATGATCCGGCACTGCAGGCCATGTTGGGCTATATGCACCTTACCGGCGAGCCAGACCGCGACCCGCTGCTGTGCGGCCTGCCCTTGATTGACCTCAAAGCCGGCGACGAGGCATTTGCACAGGTTTTGCTGGCCCTGCTTGAACAAAAGGAAACGGGAAAGGGCAAGCGTATTGATATTTCCATGGCGCAATGCGCCACCTCATGGCTGATTACCGCATTGCCACAATTGCAGTTTGCAAGTGACTCAAGCAAATTGTTCAAAAGATCCGCCAACGAGCACAGGAACTTTGTCCCTTCCAATTGTTATCCAACAAAAGACGGTTATATTTACCTGGCCATTGGCAGCGATACGCAGTGGCAAAAATTGACCGAAATTGAAGGCTTTGAGGGCTTAAGCCAGGCGCATCGCAAAACCAATACCGGTCGCAAATTGGACAAAGAAAACATCTACTCCGACATCCGAAAAGGGCTGGAAAACCATACCGCCGCCGAATTTATCGCGAAATGCCTGGAACAGGGATTGGCGGTTGCCGCGGTCAATGACATCAAGCAGGTGGCAGCCCTGGATTTCATCGAAAAACTCATGGTGAAGACCGTTTTGCCGGGTGGCAAAGAAGTGGCACTTTTCCCTGCGCCCATGAAAACGGAATACCTGGAAGCCAATAATTATCGGATGAATCCGCCACCAAGGCTTGGGGAACATAACAACCAGATTTTCCAGGAAGCTGGTATTAAAACAGAACCAATCTGATGAAGGACAAAGTCATAGACGTATTGACTTCATACAGCACACCGCACGAGCTGAGTGCCTTGGGCAATGAAGCCGTTGCAAGAGGGGCACTGGAAGCCGGTGTCTGCGGGGTATTCTCCTACCCGGGCACGCCGTCCACTGAAATCTCGGAAGTGTTCAATATGGTCTGCAACTTTCAGAACAATGATGAAAATGCAAAAAACTACCCGGAACTGGTAAAGAACAAAGTTTATTTCGAATACAGCATCAACGAAAAAGTAGCCCTCGAAAAAGCCATTGCGTATTCGATCGGCAACAAGAGCGCCCTGTGTGTCATGAAAAACGTGGGCATGAATGTCGCCTCCGACGCATTGATGTCGGTTACCTACCAAACCATTATTGCGCCCCTCGTAATCGTCGTATGCGACGACCCCGGATGCCACTCCAGTTCAAATGAGCAAGATTCAAGATATTGGGGCAACATGGCTTCGGTTCCAGTATTCAACCCTGCTACGCCAGAGGATGCTTACCGTATGACCAAAGAAGCGTTCCGACTGTCGGAAACTCTGCGGCTGCCAGTGCTCGTGCGCACCACAACAAGGGTCTCCCATTCCCGTGGCATGTTGGCGTACAACGAAATCAAACCGGCCGACAGAGTGCCTTTCTTTGATCGGCTGCCTGAGATGATCAATATCCCGGCGCGGACGGCCGCTGCCCACAAAAAGCTATTGGATAAATTGAGTGGTGATTCGCTCACCCCATTTTTTCATGAATTTAACCGCAGATATTTCCCTGGAAATAAAGAATACGGCATCATTTCGAGCGGTGCGGCTTCCAGTTATCTGTTAGAAATCATCCACAGAAACGACCTTTCGGAAAAGGTGGAAATCTTAAGCCTTGGACTGATTTATCCCTTGCCCGAAAAAGATATCCTGTCATTCCTGCAGCAGGGCTTCAAAAAAATACTGCTGCTGGAAGAGTTGGACCCTATTCTGGAAAATGCCACCCGAAAAATTGCACAAGTACACCAGTTGGAGATCGAAATTTTGGGAAAAAATTTTGGAGGCTTAAGTTCAACGGGCGAGTTCTCCCTTGAAATAATGGATCAGGCCATTAGCGCGTTTTTGGGCCTGGAGACCGTCAAAAACGACCGCGTGGAAGGGCTTGGATCTTTTGCGCAAGAGCTCCCGCCCCGCCCCCCGACCCTTTGTTCGGGCTGCCCGCACCGGGCTTCTTATTATGCGCTTAAATTGTTGGTTCCCAGAGAAAATGGCGAAGTAGTCCTTTGCGGCGACATCGGCTGTTCGGGCTTGGGCGCTTTGCCGCCCCTGAACATGATAGACACCATCAACCACATGGGCATGAGTATCTCGATGGCTCAGGGACTGGCGGAGGCGATGAAAGGGAAAGGTGGTAAAGTGGTGGCCATGCTCGGAGATGGCACGTTTTTTCATTCCGGAATCACTTCGTTGCTGAATGCGGTGTACACCAAAAGTAATATTTTGGTGATCATCTTTGACAACCGGACCATCGGCATGACCGGCCATCAGGATCATCCCGGCGCGACCCATCTTTCCAAATACAACCAGATCGAAATACTCCCGCTCTTGAAAGGTATGGGGATTGCGTTCGCAGAGGAACTCCAGCCTTTTGACACGAGAGATGCGTATCATCAGATCGAAAGGGCACTGGCGGCAGAGGGCGTGTCTGTGCTCGTTTCCAAAGCCCCCTGTGTGTTCCTGCCGGAATACAAAGCTTTCGTAGGGCATGAAGATTCGGTTATCGCCGTTGATCCTTCGCGCTGCAACACCTGCCATAATCATCTGGACCATGCCATTCAATGCTCCAGAAGAAGCAGCGCGCAATCCAGCATGTCCAGGGCAGTTGCCAAGATCAAGGCCGACAAACCGATGGATGCCACTGAGCTTTCCTGCCCGGCCAATATTTGCAACCACGGCTTTTTTCACTCGATTGTCGAGAAGGATTATAAAACAGCCCTCGACATGGTGCGGGACAAATTGCTTTTCGCCCGAACCTGCGGCGATATTTGCCATCGCCCCTGCGAACTGTTTTCAGGCCACGAGTCTGAATCCATTGTGCCGATCAGGCAATTGAAAAAATACGTTTCAGGCATCGAAAGCAATTTCAGTAATTTCAGTGCTGCCCAAGCGCAGGTGCGGAACGCGGCGCCCAAAAACAAATCGGTGGCCATCGTCGGCGCCGGCCCGGCGGGACTCAGCGCCGCTTACGACCTGGTGCGGGAAGGGTATCAGGTGGAGGTATTCGAAAAGGAAGCAAAAGCGGGAGGCTTGATCAGGTTCGCCATACCTGATTTCAGGATGGACAAAAAAGGGTTCGATTTCGAGATCGCACAATTGGGGCAACTGGGGGTCCGGTTCCATTACCAAAAAGCATTGGGCAAGGAGATTCAATTGGCGCAGCTCGGGGAAGATTTCGATAGCGTCATCCTGTCGGTCGGAATGGGCAAAATAAACCGCTTGCCAGTCGTAGCCGATCATTTGCCTGCAAACAAATGGTTTAGCAGCCTCGAATTTTTAAAAAAATATAACGACAAGTCGCTCCCTGTCACCCCAGGATCACGCATTTTTGTCATAGGCGGCGGCAACAGCGCCATTGATGTGGCTCGTTCAGCAAAACGCCTTCACGCATCAAACGAGGCAATGATCAGTTGCATCGAATCGATGGAAAATATGCCCGCGTTCGGGGAAGAAGTGACACACGCCCGCGAGGAAGGGGTGTTGATTATGCCCTCCACTTACGTCCATCATTGTGAATCCGGCGACCACGTAAAGATTGTCCTAAACGGTTATATCTCAAAAAGCCTGCTTGAAACATTGGAAGTTGACTATGTCGTCGTTGCCATTGACCAACAGGGCCAAACGGAAGACTACAGCGAGCTGGGCGCTGAAAATTTGACAGAAAAGGGCCGGATCAGGGTCGACAAACACAGCGGCGCTTCCAACCTGGAAAATGTTTTCGTAGCCGGAGATATTTGCGCAGACAATCACATGAGCCTCATTGGAGCGATCGCTTCCGGAAAAAGGGCTGCCGTTGGTGTGCGACAAAAACTGGAAGGGTACCAGTTCGAATATGAAGGACTGCAAGCGCTCCTCGGCCTTGAACGCAAAGCAGAAAAAAGGCAAGCTTCCATGCAATATGACACCGGAGATAATTTAACAGAAGCGCTGGGCGTGTTCGATTTATTTCAATCCTGTGAAAAATGCAACCATTGTATTGATAATTTAGGTTGCCCCGCATTGATAAAAGTCGCTGGAAAAATGGTGATTGACCTGGCTAAATGCACCAAGTGCGGCTTGTGCATAGATGTCTGCCCGAACAATGCTATTTCCTGGGTGAAAAAAGAATCGCTTGAAATCGTCGCCCATGAAAGAAACGCTTAAAACAATGGTTGTGGGCGTTGGGGGACAAGGCGTTGTCCTCTTGACTGATTTATTGGTGGAAGCCGCCCTGTTGGCCGGCATCCCGGTGGCGAGCAGCGAAATTTACGGGTTGTCGCAACGGGGCGGGTCTGTGACGGCCGGTATTACGTTTGGTGAAAACACGAACGGATTTATAGAACAGGCAGGCGTGGACATACTCATTGGGTTGGAGCCTTTGGAAGCGCAGCGGTGTGCCGCGTATTTGCACCGAGGAAGCACCGTTGTAATTGACAACAACAGGATTTTACCCTATGTGGTGAATGCCGGGAACGCCGCCTATCCCGATATCGAAAAATTCGTGGGCTTTCTGACAGCGCATATCCACAAGGTAATTTACATCACGGATGATTTGGGCAGCATAAAACCGGCAGTGCGAAATCTATATGTCTTGGGGAAATTGTCGAAAGAAAAAGTATTCCCAATTCCCTATGAATGCCTCATTAAAGCCATCCACAACATTGTGACGCCCGATTTTGTAACAGCCAGTTTGCGAACCTTTGAACTTGGAAGGAACAATTAAAAAATACCATGAACAACTGGGTAGAAATAACCATGAAACTCAACGGCAAAACGGTCAGCTGCCGGGTCAAGCCCTCTTCCTTGTTGATAGACCTGCTTCGGGATGAGTTTAAGTTGAAGGGCGCCAAGCCCGGCTGCCTCGAGGGCGAATGCGGGGCTTGTGCCGTAATCATTGACGGCAACGCCATCAACTCGTGCATGTATTTGGCCATTAACGCTGAGGGCAAAGAAGTAACCACGATAGAAGGGCTTGGCTCGGATGACAATCTCCTGGATGCCGTTCAGGAAAAAATGCTGAGCCACGGCGCAGTACAGTGTGGTTTTTGCTCAACAGGGGTAGCCATGAGCATCAAGGCTTACAGCGAAAAAATGAAAGCGCTGGGCATAAAACCCACCCGGGAGGAGATTAAAAAGACCCTTGAGGGCCACTTGTGCAGGTGCACGGGTTACATAAAAATAATTGACGCTGCTGAAGCGGTTTTTGAAGAGGGTTCAGAAATGTAGGGGTGCCACACTTTTATATACTGCTATCATGACCAAGGAATTTAAACATATCGGCAAAGCAACCCAAAAATTTGACGGGAAAGAAAGGGTTTCCGGCAAAGCGGTGTACGGCCATGACCTCGAATTGCCCGGTATGCTGTACGCGGCGATCCTCAGAACGCGGTATCCATGTGCCGAAATCCTGTCCATCAACACATCCAAAGCCAAAGCCCTGGAGGGCGTGGAATGTGTCCTTACCGCAGAGGACGCAGACGTGCACAACATCAGCTATAAACGGGATCACCCTATCCTCAAAAAAGGGAGGGTAAACTGCATTCGGGACGAAATTGTGGCGGTCGCTGCCCGCAGCAAAGAAATCGCCGAGGAGGCTATCCGCTTGATTGAGGTGGAATACAGGGTAAAAAAAGGAGTCTATGATCCTTTTGAAGCACTGCTCGACACGGCGCCCATAATCAATGAATTCGGTAAAGGGCTTGAGTCCTTTGACAATAAGAACATCGCCGAGGCTTTCCACTACGAACACGGCGATCTGGAAGCAGAAAAAGCAAGGAGCAAGGTCATTGTCAAAAAAAGGTACGAACTGCCCAGGGTTACCCACGCTTGCATGGCCACCAGCAATATCACTGCGGACTATTCCCCGCTCACGGGGCGGCTGACTTTGTGGGCTTCCACACAGGTACCCTTTCTTTACCTAAGGGATATGGCCCACGCCCTGAAAATGGCCCCCTCCAACATCAGGGTGGTCCAGCCAGTGATCGGTGGTGGGTTCGGCAGCAAGCTCGATATGCTCCCCTTCGAACCAATCTGCGCTTTATTGGCCATAAAAACGGCCAAACCTGTGCAGCTGCTCTATTCAAGGGAAGAGGAGTTCCTGGCTTCCCCGACGAGACAACCCATGGTGATAGACCTGACCACCGGCGCAGACGAACAGGGAAAATTCACCTTTAGAGCGGTTGAGATCATAATGGACAATGGCGCCTATACTTCATGGGGGGCCACCACCCCCTTTGTAATGATGCAGACGTTTTCATCTTTGTACCAAGTGCCTGCATGCCGCTTCGACGCGCGTGCGGTGTATACCAACAATCCCTTTGCCGGTTCATTCAGGGGATATGGAAACCCGCAAGCGACCTTTGCGCTCGAAAGCAATATTGACCTGATGGCCGAAGCCTTGGGCATGGACAAGGCGGAAATCAGGTTGCTGAACGCCAACTACCCCGGCGAGATAACCGGACAAGGGCTGCACTACAACACCTGCGGGGCTATTCCGGCCTTGAAGGCCGTTGTTGAAAAAGGACGGTACCATGCGATAGCCCATGCCCCCAAAGAAGGCAGGTATAAAAGGGGGATTGGGTTGGCTTCTATGTTGCACGTCGGCGGAGGCGCTAAAATTTACCGCTCCGATGGCTGCGGAACCACCTTGAAATTGGACGACTACGGCTATCTGACTATTATAACCGGGTCGAACGAAATTGGCCAGGGTTCCGAAACGGTTCTGGCCATGATCGCTATGGAAGAACTGGGAATCGAGCAGGATAAAATCAAAATAATCAATACCGATACCGATGTGAAGCCTTGGGACGTCGGGGTACACGCCTCCCGGACCAGTTTTGTGGCGGGAAACTCTTTGCTAGGCGCCATTAGCCTGCTGAAAGAGAAACTAAATAAGAAAGCGGCTGAACTGCTCCATATCGAAGGCCCTGATTTTGTGTATGAAAACGGTATGATCCGTGTTGACGCGCATGAAATAAAAATAGACAAGGTGGTCAGGGATATCCATTTTATGCCCCCGCACCAACTGTGCGAAGTCAGTTTCTTTTATGAACCGTCCAGCGAATTTCAGGACAAACAATTTAAAGGCGACGTTTCCGGAAGTTACGCTTTTGCGTCACAGGCGATAGAAGTGGAGGTAGATACGCTCACCGGTGCGGTGCGGGTACTCGAGGTACACGTTTCTCAAGATGTTGGGAGGGTATTGAACCCGCTCGGATTGCAGGGGCAGATAGAGGGGGGCGTGGCTACGGGGATAGGTTATGCGCTCACGGAAGAGATGATCTATGAAGACGGCCTGTTAAAAAACCCGAGTTTTCATGGCTACAAGTTGTTGACCGCCAACGATATGCCGAAGGTGCATTTTTATCCGATAGAAACCAATGACGGGGCAGGGCCTTACGGGGCAAAAGGCGCCAGCGAAGCCCCCCTGATTCCCACTTCTGCCGCCATTGCCAATGCCGTGGCAAATGCAATTGGTGTGCGGTTTTATTCCCTCCCGCTTACGGCGGAAAAAGTGCTTTTCGCCTTAGTTCAGAAAAGTGTTGGCACACCTCGAAGGTGTGCCACACTTTCTGAACACGCTCAAATAGAAAAACAAAAAGGACATGGATTTTGAAGTTGTCACACCACATACTCAAAGCGAGTTGTTAGGCGCCATTGCGGCAAATCAGGGCAAAAATTTCCGGATTGGCGCCGGCTATACCGACCTGATCAATCAATTCAAACTTCGACCGGAGCGGGATTTAACGGTCATCAATATTGCACAAATCCGGGAAGATACCTTTCGGAACATTTCAAAGAACGACCGCTGCATCGAACTGGGAGCGCTGGTGACTGCATCCGATCTTTTGGGCAACGATACCGTCCGGAAAGAATTCCCCGTTTTGTGTGAAGCGGCCTCCAGCGTAGCCTCCATGCAGATCAGGAACACGGCAACCATCGGGGGCAACATTTGCAATGCGTCTCCTTCCGCTGATATGTCTGGGGCTTTAGTCGCCTTGCAGGCAAGGTGCCGCATACTGAATGTTAAAGGAGAAAGAAGAGAAGAACCCTTGGTTTCGTTCATCCGTGGCCCCCGGCAGACCTCCCTTGAAAAGCATGAAATACTGGAACGCATCATTATTCCCCAAAACACGTCTGCAGTAATTAAATCGGGGTTTGAGAAAATAGGCGCCCGGAAGTCCATGGAGATTTCCATCGTATTTCTCGCCTACCATTTTCAATTATCCGAAAGCGGCATTATTGAAAAGGCGGGTATTGCCTGCGGTGCGGTTGCTCCGGTGATACCCTTTGCCGACCGTGCCTGTGCGTACATCGTGGGCAAACGACTGAACGAACTGAAAGACGATGAAAAAGAAGCATTTGCGCAAAAAGTAATGGAATATGCCGCACCAATATCCGATATTAGAGCCTCGGCCTGGTACCGCAATGAAGTGCTCTACAATATTAGCAAAGCTTTATTTGAATAGCCATGAATAACGGGGAGTGTTCAGAAAAGTGTGGCACACCTAAATTTGTGAGGTGTGCCACACTTTCTTGAACATTCCCGAAAAACGGGACCGTTAAACACATGATTAGACTTTCGCAAAACGAAAATCCGTTAGGGCCATCTCCCAAAGCGATGGAAGCTGTGTTGAAACAGGTCAGCGCGCTGAATCATTATCCCGAACCACATGCCTATTCATTAAAGAAGAAGCTTGCAGAACGGCTGAACCTCGAGCCGGAAAACGTGCTTGTTTCAGCCGGAGAGGTTGAATCGCTCGATATTATGATCCGAAATTTTGTGGGCGAAGGCAACAATATGATTGTCGGCGAAATTTCATTCATTGGATACCGCCTGCTGGCCAAAGTTTTTAAGGTAGAAGCGCGTTTTTCAAAGTTGAAGGACTATAAAATGGACGTTGACGAAATATTGAGGTGTTGTGACGAACATACGAAGCTGATTATCATAGATAATCCCAATAACCCGACCGGCGCCATCGTAAGCGAACAGGAACTGATCCGTTTGTTGGAGCAGATTTCGTCAGGCACCCTGGTAGTCGTGGACGAAGCGTACATGGAATACGTGACGCAAGTGAATTTTCCTGACTCGCCGAGGCTTTTGCAACGTTATCCCAATCTGGTGGTCATGCGCACATTTTCCAAGATTTACGGCCTGGCTGCGCTGCGCGTGGGATACACGATTGCCAACCCGGCAGTAGTGGAAAAAATGGAACATTATCAAGCCCCTTTCACCGTCAACGGTTTAGGATTGGTTGCAGCCATGCACGCTATGGATGATGTGGAATTTGTTGCCCAAAGCAAGGCCGCGAATGAGAAGGAACGACGACGGCTGTACAATGAACTCAAGATGCTCGGCAATAACGTAGTGCCCTCACAATCTAATTATCAATTTGTGTATTTTGATACTGTTGACCAACGAGACCACTTTTACACCGAACTTTTCGGCAGTGGGATAATGGCCCAAAAAACAGATTCTTTTGGCGCGGAAAATGCCCTCAGGGTGAGCATCGGAAGGGCAGAAGATAATTCGGCGGTAATAGATTGTTTTTCATTAAATAGTGTCTCAACAAAATTAATTTGAATGAATTCTTGGTATCTAATTTCTGTTTTCACCCACATCATTTTTGCGGCCTTCTGGATTGGTGGCATGCTTTTTCTGCCATTGGTAATCCTGCCAGGCATTAAGCAACATCCCGACAGGATTGCTATATTGTACAATACCGGCATCAAATTCAGGCTTTACGGATGGGTAGCCCTGCTTGCGTTGCTTACGACTGGCCTACTGAATATTCACCTTCGAGGACTGCCACTTACCTGGGATTTTTTCACCGAGAGCAGTTATGGCTGTTTAGTCAGTTATAAGGTACTCATTTTTTTTGGAATCCTGCTTATCAGTGGAATCCACGACCTGTTCTTTGGGAACAAAGCATTGGAGGAGATGCAAGCTGGCGACAACAGCAAGTTTAAACTTTTCGCCCGATGGTCGGGCCGTATCAATCTGCTTTTGGCCTTGGCTATGGCATTTATCGGCTTGATTTTATCAAGGGGGGGAGTGTTGTGAACGAACACAAAGTCCTCTGCCGAAAAGTGTGGCACACCTCAGAGGTGTGCCACACTTTCTTAGCCTCTAGTATGGCACACCTCAGAGGTGTGCCACACTATTTTAGCCTCTATTCAAGCATTATCGTTCTATAAAACACTTGTTTCCCTTTTGCTTGTTGATGTTTACTTTCCGTTGAGTTGTTTTGTGAATTGTCCGGTTGTTGAACCCACGCTATAAAAAGTACTTTTTCATCATTGGATATAATCACAGGGTAACTTGCATTTATATCATCGGCGGTTACGTCCTGTTTTGTTTGCTGACCATCGGGTTTTATCAATTTCAAGACAATTTTGGAATAAAACGCCGAGTTCTTTTTTACTGTTTCTTCCCAAACAATGCCAATGGTGCCGTCTGGCAGCGCTGTCATTTGAGGATGCCGCGCATCGGTGTTCAACAGTTGCCGAGGAGAAAATTGCTTTCCGTTATCGGCGCTGTTGCAATAATAAACGCCTGCTTCTCCACCTGCTGTGAACCAGGCGAAATGCAGTCCATTCTTATTTGCCGCCATGGTCGGTCCCGTATGCGGACATCCATTAATTGCCCAATTATCCTCACTTATTCGTTTAGACGGAAGGAATGTCTTCCCGCCATCAACGGAAACGGTGTGTACCATATCACGGATTGAATCATCTATAATATCGCGATATACAGCGTGAATGTTACCTTTTCCATCTACGAATAAATCCGTTCGGCAGCATTGGCAGGTTGTTTCTCCAATAGGCTTTTCGTTTTGAAATCCGTTTTTGCCATTGGTTTCAGCGTAATACAGCGTTGAACCTTGTTTGTCTGTTTGGGTGCGACTGTCAAGCCATATAATACCTGCTTCTCCATTTTGTAAGATTGAAACATCAAAATACCGCTGATCAATGCTTGCGGTATCTGGTACCAATGGTTTTGCTTCGCTCCAAGTTCTCCCATCATCAAATGATTGTGCATAGAAAACCAATCCTCCATATTTTTTTTTAGGATTTGAATTATTTATGCCCCAAACCGCAATAATTTCTCCGTTAGGTTTGAAAACAATTTTTGGTGGGTTTTCCGCGCTGGGATGCACTCGTTTGCTTGATGGTATTTCAATAGTATCTCCAAATGAATGTCCTTTATCTTGTGATATGTTATAGCACATCACCGCAACGGAATCATTTTTTTCATTGATATAACTGATCACAATATTCCCCTTAACATCAGTTGTTGAAAATGGACAAGTGGTTTCCGAATTTGTGTCCATAAAGTTTTTTTTCGCTGCATATTCTGCTGTTTTCTCCTGCGTTTTATTGGCGCACAAAAACAGGCATACAACGAAATATCCTGCCATGAATTTATTTTCCATGATTATTCTGTTTAGATTTTATTATTTTTTTCCTGTAAGATTATATTGAATGCCTAGCACAAAAGTGCGAGGGGCGCCAGGATTGAATGTTGATCTATCGGTGGCATTGTTTCCTCTTGATGCAGAATTTGCAAAAAGCTGGTCAGTCAGATTCATCACATTAGTATACACTTCAACTCCTTTCCATTGATAACCTGCCCTGAAATTCAGGAGGTTGAAGCCTTCATATCTAACCGTATTTATTTGGTTTTGATACCATCCGGATATATACTGCCATTCAATAGCACTACGAAAGTTTTTAAACCATTTGGGATAATAGTTGAGCTCGGTATTCCAAGTCCAACGAGGGGAGCTGGGCATTTCAAAACCACTTAAATTTTGAATAGCATCAGTTTGTTTGTTGCTTATTTGGAAATCTTCATAGCGATGCAGTGCCGTTGTCCCTCCAAATCTAAATGAATATGCTTCGGTAGGGTTAGCGGTCAAACCAAATTCTATACCTCGGTGCAAAGTTTTGCCTGCAGATTGGTAGTCATACGAATTATCGGGCTGCCGAATGTTGAGCAATTCGTTTTTGCCATTCATTTGATAAACAGCTACATCAACATAAATCTTGTTTTTCCAGATTGCTGCCCAGCCGCCGATTTCATAATTTTGGAATACCGCAGACTGTAAGTTGGTATAAAACTCAACAGGACTGGTATTGGGTTTTGGCCTGAAAATAGCGGTAAGGGATGGTGGCGAAAATCCTTGTGAATAATTAGCGTATAATCCCTTGTCTTTCTTCAGATCATACGTTGCCCCAATTTTTGGCGTGAATCTTTTGTACATAATATCCCCAGAACTGCTGTTTATGTTGTTAATATATGACAAATCCATCAAATCATAACGCCCGCCCATTGAGAAGCGAAGTCTAGAAAGTGGCTCAAAGTCATATTGCAAATAGCCGGCAGCGTTTTTGATAATTCCATGGTAATTGGCTATGGGTATATCCGGCCTTTCTTTATCAATGGAATATTTCTCCACGGATTTTCCATCTGGTCGCAATTGCGCATTCAAATCAATTTTATACGACCAGTAATCATTGGTAGAATAATCAAACACCCCTCCTCCAATTAATTTTGAATTTAAAAAACTGAATTTTTGACTATGTTGAGCAATCACTCCATAGCTCTCAAAATTATTTGAGTTAATTTCCCCTTTTGCTTTTGTTGGGTCATTGGTAGTGCTTGGCACCGGGTTCCAGCGAATACCATAACTCGGGTTCTGCCCATGTTTGTTGTTTCGTTGAAAAACAGTAAAAAAGGATTTAGCGTTAGGGTTCCAATTGTGTTCTAAGGTAAGACGGGAACGATAAGCATCAGATTTTCTGTAAGTAAAATCCGAAGTGCTCACATATTCCCGACTGTAAAAAGATATACTATCAACACTGCCGGGCATTTGAGAATAGTATTTGCCGTAGATAAAATTACCGATGAGGCGGGTTTTTTCCGTAAAATGGTATTCTAATCGGGCGTTAAGCGATGTTTTATCATAATCGGAATTAGTCATCCACGAATTAGTTTGTTTGCTGCTAATTCCGCCAATGTAGTAGCCAAATTTTCCAAATTTTGCTCCCGCACCAAATTGCACCCTTCTAAAGCCCCAATTATCTGCCTGAATACCAATTCTAGCAGTAGGAACTACTGTTGGCTTTTGCATTATAAAATTGATTGCGCCACCAATAGCCTCTGGCCCGTAGATGGATGACACAGGCCCTTTTACAACCTCAATAGAGCTAATTGCAAACTGGTTAAGTTCCAACAACGTGTTGTGGTTGAAAATCCCCAAAGGACGAACAGGCACACCATCTTCCATATAAAGATAATAGGCACTTGTGCCCATTGGTTGCCTGATTGACATTCCGTGTTGCTCGTTATTATAACTCGGCATAATAACGCCGGGTGTTTTGTTGATAATTTCAAATACCTGTGCTGCTTTTGTTTCGTCTATCAATTTGGGTGATAGTTTACTAATGGCCACAGGACTTTGCGTTCTTAAACTTGCCTCTCTATTCGCAGTAACAATTACCGATTGTAATTCTAGCGCATTTGTCTTAAGGGCAAGAAGTAAATTTTCAGAAGCAGATACTTTTATGCTGCTATATCCCAAAAAAGAAACTTTTAAGGTGTCTTTTCGGTCTGCTTTTGGCAACTCGAAGTACCCTTCTGCGTTGCTTGTTGTGCCCGTATTTAGGTTTGACAGCAGTTGGATATTCGCGCCCTCAACAGGCTCTTTGGTTCCTGCATCAAATATTTTCCCTTTGATGCTTATGGTTTGGGCAAACAAACTGTTTACCCCCAGGCATAGGATTATGCCTGTGATGATTTTAATGCTCATCTTATTTATTTTAAATTATTCCAGTGCTACATAATGGATTTAGGGTCAGCATATAGCAAACCCCCCAACTCATCTGCTTGCGCAGCATGAATTGCTTTTTCTTTTGATTACGCTCAAAAGAAAAATATCAAATAAAATTGAGCTTTGGAGGATGGAAGATATCCGTAATATAGGAAGAAGAATAAAAACCAGACTTATAGTTGGATATTATATTTTTGCTGACAAAAACTGGTTGATTAACGATTTCTAACGCTGCTAGGCTATGGCTGTAAAGGACTTCTGATTTTTCTTTTTGGTTGTTTGGTACTTGCTTTTGTTCTTTTTCGTCTGTTTTGTCAAGTTGTTTTTTCAAATGACACTTTCCTTGACAAGTATTGTTCTCAATTTCCTTTTTAACGCATAGGGTCTTTGCAATCTGGGTTTGATTGATTTTGAAGGACACGACAACCCATATCTTGCTGAAAGTTTGCAAGAGCATGATTGTTATTAATATGAATGTCGTTAACTGCTTCATTTCTCCTGCGAAGATAAAACAATAGCAAGGATAAATACAGTAATAAACTTAGAACAATAACAAAGATGATTCAAATTTTACAAGTACATCAGAGCAACTTACTGGCTGCGGCAATACTCTCATCAGGCGGCCTTCAGCGTGTATACACCATCGCCAAAATAGTGACCTTGCCCTTTAACGATTCGATATTGATACTTGCCCCGTCTTGTATTTTCCAATTGGAAGCAAGTTGATAAATGGATTTATC
>JAUSMG010000202.1 GCA_030645295.1 Saprospiraceae bacterium
TTGCACAAGACAGGGGTGTCTGCCGAAAAAATGCTCATCCATGCCCTGCGACGTGCGCAGGAACTTACACTCGCCGGGGAGGACCTGGAAATGCCGCGTCATTTGACCTGGTTTTTTAATTGGAAGCCGGACGATGAAACCGATCCTGCCGAAATGCTGGCACATTTCTCCCGTTTGGACGACCATGATGTAACGGCGGCCATCAAATATTGGTCGGAGGCGCGTGACTTCACCCTTGCTTTTTTGTCAAAGGGCCTGCTGGACCGGAAATTGTTCCGGCTCGAATGGCACAATGAACCCATTGCGCCAGAATACGCCGAATCTATACGGCAGAAAGTGGTCGCTAATATGGGAGAACATGCCATACTCGAACATCTTGTTTACACGGGATCCGAAAGCAACCGCGCTTATGACGATTCCAGGGAGCAGATAAAAATTCTTTTTAAGAATGGCTCGGTGTTGCCCATTGACCAATGTTCAGATGTACCCCTTTACACTCAGTTGGTTACGAAGCATTTTATATGTTATCCTAAAAATCTGCCTTAGCGCTTTTGCACGTTGTCCAAATTTTCTGGAAAAAAACGCCGGTCTGCGGGGTGTATCCCCTTATTTTTGCCAGATACTAACCTAAAGGGTCAAAGCGACCCAGTTCATGTGGCCCACCAATTTTATGCTTCTTATGGGAAAATTCCATTTCCTCCTTTCATTTCTGCTTATTGGTTATTCAACGACGATTTCTGCCCAGGATGCCCCTCCAGATGCCTTGCCTGGCAAGTGTTATGCCAAATGCATTCTCCCTGCTCAGTATGAAACGGTCACTGACCAGGTGGCCATCAAACCTGCCGGAAAACGCTCCATGGCAATACCTGCCGTTTTTGAAACTAAAACAGAAACCATTGTCATCAAAGAAGGCAACAAGCGCATCATTCCGGTACCTGCCGTATTCGAAACCGTAACCGAGGAGGTGATGGTAAAAGCCCCTGGCAAACGGCTCGTAGTCGTGCCTGCCGTATATGAGACAATGGATGAGGTGATTCCCGTAAAACCGGAGTCCATTCGTACCATCGTGACCCCGACCGAATACGAATCAGTACAAAAAACATTACAAATTAAAGCGGAAAGCCGTCGCTTTATAGAAGTTCCCGCTGTGTACGAAACCATACAGGAATCCTATGTGCTTGAACCGGCTCACAGCAAAATCGAGGTGTTGCAACCCCGCTTTGAAACCGTTACGGAACGTATCGAGACCAAACCGTCTGCTACCAAATGGGTAAAAAAGCAAGCAGATGCCAGTTGCCTGAGTGCTAACCCGGATGACTGCCTCGTATGGTGTTTGATAGAAATGCCGGCTGAATTTAAAACCATCACAAAGCGTGTCAACAAGGGCTGCAATGATTCAGGCAAACCAGATGCCGGGTGCATCAAAACAGTAGAAGTGCCCGCCCAAATGGGCACACGTACTGTAAGCAAAATTAAAACCGCCGCCACCACCCGCGAAGAAATCGTCCCGGCGGAATACCGGACTTTTTCGGTGCGTATGGTAAAGAACCCCGCCACCACCCACGAAGAGATAATCCCCGCTGAAAATATCCCGACAAAAAAGCAGGTCATTAAAACACCAGCCACTATTCTGGAGGAGGAGATTCCTTCAGAGTACGTTTCGGTGACCAAAGCAGTGGTAAAAACACCCGCCACAACTCGGGCAGAAGAAATACCTGCTGAAACACAAACGGTAACGATCCGGGTAGTAAAAACGCCTGCATCCATTCATAGTGAAGAGATTCCGGCAGAAACGACCCCTGTAACCCGGCGCAACCTGTTGAAGCCAGGTGGTTTTTCTGAGTGGAGAGAGGTGCTCTGCGGCGAAAAAGTAACGGGCTACACCATCCGTCAGATCCAGGTCGCACTCAACAAGGCAGGCTATAACGTAGGGACTCCCGACAATGAAATGGGTGCGCGTACCAAAGCGGCACTCACCAAGTTCCAAAAAGACCGGAATCTACCGGTTGGCCAACTTGATCTCGAAACTTTGAAAGCACTGGGCGTGAACACGCTCTAAGGTTTTCTTTTTGTTAAGTATACCTGACTCCTTGGCAATCGTGATAAATATTTAAAAATTTGCACGGTTTTTGATGATTGGTTTTAAAGAACATTGCTTTGTGCTTTTTTACCTCGTTAAATCTCCCCCAGCTTAATATGGACAATAATCTGATTCAATACATGGTGGACTTCACTCTGCCCACCGATCTCCCTGAAGAGTTTGTCAATAAAATTCCGCAGCAACGCACTATGGTGAACCGCTTGCTCACGGAGGGTAAAATTCTCAACTACGCACTCTCGCTCGAGAATTCCAAGCTTTGGGTCGTGTTCGCCGCACAATCGGAGGCAGATCTCATGGAAATGGTGCATCGCCTGCCCCTCACCCGCTACATGAAAGTCCGCGTGAACGAACTTACTTTTTTTAATTCAGTCAATGCCTTTGTACCGGCGTTTTCGGTGAATTGACGCTTTGGTCAGTTGGACGCTTTGGACATTTGGACTGTTGGACATTGGACTATTAGACTTAAGACATTACGATTTATAAACGAGCGCCGCTTCGAATCCATATGATCCGAAGCGGCGCTCGCATTTTTAATACCTGACTTTACCCTTCAAATATTCAACTTCTTCAATTCTTCTTTCAAATCGCGCAGGGGCAGGCTCCGGTAAACCATGCTCGGCACAGCATCGCCTACTTTCAGGTCGCGCTGCGCATATTGCGGCATCCCGTCTTTGAGTTTGATGGCAATGACGGTTACTTTTTGGCCCTTGGGAAGACCGTTTACGGAATAAGTGCCATCGTCGTTTCGGTACAGGGGCAGCATGGCATTGATGTCGTTACAAACAGCGTACAAAGCAGCTTCTTCTTTTTCGGCCACCACAAGTTCCAGGCGCGGGGCAGGGTTGCGATAGAACCGGTCGCAGTTGATCCAGCCCAATTGGGTGACTGTAGCAAAATAACCGTCTGCCATACCGTTCAGTTGTTCCAATGATTTGGACGTAGATTGCTGTTGCTTTTCCCTTATTTTGTCCTGAAGGCTATCGGAGATTCCCCGGAGGCCTGTGGATTCAAGCATTTGGTTTTTGATCGCGTGATAGTCGATCTTGGGGAGCGAAGCGTTTGCTTTCCAAACCAGGTTCTCGTAACCAGGGTAGTTGTCGATAATTTTAGTGCCGATGGCCCTATCATACACGCTACTCAGTTGTTGAGCGCCTTTATTCGCAATACCACTTAGCATCGACCGTTCCTCCAGTCGGTCCATAGTATATAAAACACCACCATATAGATTGCAATAGGTTTCATATCGTGTAATGGTCTTGGCTTTGGCTTTAAGGATATTGCTCATAGTCCTGGAATATTGGTGCAATTTCATTTCCCGGCGGTACAATGCAAGGGTTTTCAAGCGGGATTCGAGTTCGTTTTCCCAATTTTGGTGCAACCCGGCATAATTTGCTCTGGCTTTCTCATATCCAGCCAAATTGCGTTGATATCGGGCTGCCAGTTGGATGTAATTGAAAGAATCCCGCTGGTATCCCGCCGTTCTTTCGGCAAAATACTGCTGCGCTTTTTTCAATTCCTTCCGGCTAAGTTTCGCGGACTCCACCCCACCGCTGTAAAACTTTTGGACCTCTTCCCAGATGGGTTTTTGCGGCGCCCGGGGCTTGAGTGGCGCCACAGGCATCTTGGGTTCCGGGCGCATTTTTTCTTTAAATGAAGGGGTTGACGGCGCTGCGTACTCCGGCACCTTGAGTGCCGCGATGCGCTTTCCCAGCGAGGGGTCGATGGATATGCTTGCACGGCCAATACGGGAATTTGGGTAAAAAGTCTGCCCCGCTGCCACCCAATCCACCCCGCCGGCTGCTGCAGGCTGAGCGTAAAACAACTCCATGCCAGGGTCAAAATTGCCACCATTGGGGATAGAGACCGTGAGCGCTGCGCCATCAGCCAATTGAAGATCGCGTCCACCCGATTGTGCTTTGATACACACCATGCCTCCTGTCTGTAAAATGCGCCCCTCACTCATGGTGGTCAGATTATGTAACACAAAATCCGAAGGGTCGAAGGCTTCTTGTACAATAATGTCTACTTCACCCTTGGGCGCCGTGCCATCTTCAAAAACAAAGGCGTTTGCGGGCACTACCACCAAGGTGCCCTTTGCGGCAGTGACGGTTTGCTCCTCACCAGACTTGATTTTTAAAACCTGCTCTGTATTGGCGGAAAGCCGTTCCCGCAAAACCTTAAAATCATTGAAAGTCAAGGCATTGACCGCCACATCCACCCGCCGGCTTTTTTGCCTTCCCAATTCGGTGGGACCAAAGGCTTTTCGTTCGCCCCAGTTTTGCACGGCGGTTTTATCGGCGATCAGGCCTTTGGCGGCAAGATAGGTTTGCACCGAAGCAGCACGATCTGCAGCGAGACGCAAGTTGTATTGGTGTGTACCTCGGTCATCGGTAAAGGCTTCGATATTGACCTGATAATCAGGCGCCTGCAGGAGAGCAGGAGCGAGCGCGTCGAGGGTTTTGAGTGCTTCAGCGGAGAGTTCGGACTGGTCTGTTTCAAAAAAAATGGATGCGGTGGAGGTGCTGCCCTCCTTCGCCTGTTCAAGTCCTTTAGACTTATTATCGACAACCGAAAAGGCTATGGCGGGTAAATGGACTTGAGCAAAGATCCTTTCAGGATGAAAAACGCAAAAAAGGAGCAGGACGAGAAGAAAGTTTTTATTCATACGGGAAAATTGGAAAGAATGATGGTAGATTGTTCAAAAGCCGCACTAAAAGGAATTTGCTGTTGGAAATATTGCGTTCGCTATTTATTTAGCATTTGGTCCTTCAACTTCCCGAAAGTTTTAGAACTTTCGGGAAGTTCGCGCCCTTGATTAAATTAGCACTTTGGCAACCTTTGATATTCGGTTAAATCGGGGTTCCATTTGTTTCGGTTTTTAAAACAAACTATTTTACTTTTGCACACCGAGTGAAATGAGGTGACACCTCCTCCTACGTCGGAGATGTCACCTCATTTCACCAATCGCCGTAATCGAATCAATCGAACCAATCGAAAAATCCAACCAATCGAACCAATCCCTTGCCCAACCTCGATTCCAATATAGAATTCCTAAAAGGTGTTGGCCCGCAACGCGCCGATACGCTTAAAACAGAGTTGGGCATCTTCAACTGCCGCGATCTGCTGTTTCATTTTCCTTTTCGATACATTGATCGCACCAAGTTTCACCGCATCCGCGACGTGCACAATGAGGGCGAAACCGTGCAATTGCGCGGCACCCTTCGTCGCCTGGAAACCCTCGGAGAAGGCAGGGTCAAACGCCTCGTCGGTACCCTGCGCGACGAGACGGGCATTATGGAATTGGTCTGGTTCAGGAGTGTACAATGGCTCGAAAAAAGCCTCGTGGTTGGCAAAGAATACATCGCATTCGGGCGGGTCAGCGAGTTCAACGGGAAATTCAATATTCCGCACCCGGAGATGGAAGAAGTCGCGACTTCTCCCTCCCTTGAGGGGGGGCTGGGGGGGGAGAGAGGAGTGGCTAAAAACTTTGACCCCGTCTACCCTACCACCGATAAACTGACCCAAAAAGGCTTGGATGCCAAGGGTTTGCGCAAACTTATGCGAACCCTAATGGACGGTTTATCTGCCTCGGATCTACCGGAAACCTTGCCGGATTACTTAGGTGCGCAATTCAAGCTGACCCCACGCTGGCAGGCGCTCAACCAGATCCACTTTCCCGAAACACAGGCTGAACTGGACGCCGCTATCCGGCGACTTAAATTCGAGGAGTTATTCTTTCTCCAACTCCGCCTGCTGCAAGTTCGTACCCGCCGAAAAGACACCATGCGGGGATTTGTTTTTTCTAAAATTGGAGAATTTTTCAATCAGTTTTATCAGGAAAAACTGGCTTTTGAACTCACCGGAGCACAAAAAAGGGTCCTGAAAGAAATCCGGGCTGATGTGGCCTCAGGCAAACACATGAACCGCCTCGTGCAAGGGGATGTCGGCTCCGGTAAAACCGTGGTGGCCTTAATGACCATGCTGATGGCGCTGGACAACGGTCACCAGGCCTGTATGATGGCCCCGACAGAAATTCTGGCGCAACAGCATCTGGAAGGCATCACCGCATTGGTGGGAGATATTGGCGTAAATGTCGGCTATCTCAGCGGTTCCGTGAAGGGCAAAAAAAGGGAGGCGATTTTGGCGCAACTCGCTTCCGGCGATATGCACATAGTAATTGGAACCCATGCGCTCATAGAAGATTGGGTGCAATTCAAAAGCTTAGGAATCAGCGTTATAGATGAACAACACCGCTTCGGCGTGGAACAACGCGCCAGGTTGTGGGCAAAAAATCCGGTTTATCCACCGCACGTACTGTTGATGACTGCAACGCCTATTCCGCGCACCCTTGCCATGACTTTATATGGCGACCTGGATGTTTCCGTCATTGACGAATTGCCGCCCGGCCGCAAGCCCATCACGACGATGCACAAGACGGAGCACCACCGATTGAGGGTACAGGGTTTTATGCGCGACGAGATTACCAAAGGCCGTCAGGTTTATG
>JAUSMG010000205.1 GCA_030645295.1 Saprospiraceae bacterium
CAAGCCAGGCAACGTGAAGCTCCAGCCGGTGATCCTGAAAAATTCACAAGACTACATCCGGGAAAAATTTGGTATCAGTGGGAAAACGCCTGTAAACTTCGTATTCCATGGCGGCTCCGGCTCCGCCCAATCAGAGATCCGCGAGGCCATCGAGTACGGTGCGGTGAAAATGAACATCGACACCGATATGCAATGGGCGTTTTGGGATGGTGTGCGTGCCTACCATGATGCCAAACGAGGTTACCTGCAATCCCAGATCGGTAACCCGGATGGCGGGGATAAGCCGAACAAAAAATATTACGACCCACGCGTTTGGCTGCGTGAAGGAGAAAAAGCCTTTGTGGTAAGACTTCGTCAGGCTTTCGAAGACTTAAACTGCATTGGCAAGAATCCCTGATTGATATTAAACATCAATCCACCGGAATCCAGATCTTTCTACCGGGGATAAGCGCATCGTCCTGGCCAATATTGTTGATTTGGGATAATTCAAATGGGGAAACGTTGTATTTCTCGGCGATGGATTTAATGGTATCTCCCTTTTTGACAAGGTGCTGGATAGAGGTAGCATCTGAAGCAGGGATGTTGGAGGACGGCTTTCGGGTCTTGGGTTTAGCTGTATCCGTTACCGCTTTAGCATCCCGATCTTCATCCACAAATTGACGTGCGACAACGGGTCTTTTATCTAAGTTGGTTTCTGATGGATCTTCTTCCAAAAGGTTTGGCCGGGGCTGCGCTTTGGGAATAAAAGGCTGTTTAGAGGAAGATTTTTTTTCAGTGGCAGGCTTTCCTGTGGCTCGTGCTTTATCTTGTTTTTCGCGTTCTACAACCGGAATCAAAAACGTTTTTCCAGGCACGGGATCTTCCTTTGGATCCAGACCATTGATCTTAGAAAGTTCCGCAGCATCTGCTTTGTACTTGGCTGCGATGGATCTGAGGGTTTCACCCTGGCGGACATAATGTTCTTTGTACAGCAGAACTTTGGAAGATTTTGATTCCCGCTCTCCATCCTCCTCATAGATTGAGCTTTCCTCATACCAGTCGCTGTCTTTAGATACCTTATTCTCTTCATAGTTGTATTGCGCTGGAGTAGGATCCGTGTCGGTGTCCTCCAGCAGGTTCGGGCGCATTTTTGGGCGCGTTTTTGTAACCTTGCTGGTGGCCCCGGGGATTTGCTTATTCACAGTGGGTTTCGGCGATGGTAAAGCGGGCCTTTTAATCACTTTTCCATCAACCGAGCACGTGCACTCCGGGATGATAATTTCCTGGCCTATGACGAGTGGTTCGTCACCTTCCAGCGGCATTGCATTGGCTATACGTATGCACTCTTCTGGACAGCCATACATTTTGGCGATTTTATAAAGATATTCTCCACGGAGTACCGTATGGATTTTGGGACCTGGGTTTGCGTTCGTTTTTTTCGGGTCAAAATATTCGTAGTCGCCATTGTCGTCAGTGCCATATGCATGTTCAACCGGACGATTGGGGGCTAGGCTCTTTTGGGCAAACCCTGGATCAGCCTGTGTGCCTTTTTGACCTTGCGCTCTCTGCACTTTAACGGTTTTCCCATTTACGGGTGGAACTTCTGAGACGGTAGTCTTCGCCGCTTTTTCGGTACCTCTAATGCTCGCATTGGCCGGGGGTTGTTTGAGCCAAATTTTTTGGCATATTTCAATGCGGTCAGGATTTTGAATTTTGTTCCATTGAATGAGTTGCGGTTCCGTCACTTTGTAAGTACGGGCAATGGCACGCAGGTTCTCGCCTTTTTGTACAATGTGCGTGCCCGGCTCCCAGTCCTCCGCACAACGAATGCCGTTTATATCTTTGGAATATGTAGCTGGCGCCTCCGTATCCTGCTCCTTTTGCATAATGGAACTGATCTCTTTGTCTGCATCAAACTTACCATCACCGTATTCTGTCGGCTTTTGGAATTTCGACATGGCAATTTTCCCAGCGCCTTCGGGACAAGCTTCGATGATAAACTCGTTCAATGTTTTGCCATTCACTTTCACCAACTGAAGTTCATTTTCCATCGCTTGCGACGCACTGTTGCCCGTGCGATCATTGATGATCCCGATGTTCGGTATAAACTGAAAATCAGAGCGGATCTGCCCGGCTTTCACAGGCTCGCAGTGGAAAGAATACTCCATGAGGCAATTATTGAGTTTTACCCCGGAGAAATAAGCCGCTGTTGGTGAGCTTACTACGGCTAGGTTTTGTTCGTTCACCATACGCAGTGTATCAAACTGAAATGAGCTCTGGCGCGCGCGCACCCAGTATTTCGTGCCCTTTCGGGCTACCAGGGTAGCCGATTCCACGGATAGGAGCCAATAGCCGCCACTTTGGCGCTGAAATACGATGAGCACCTGCTGCGCATCCCGGTTAATGCTCGCTACAAAAGCATCGTCCAGATTTAGATCACCGCAAGCCACCGTACCTTTTGGCAGTTCAGGCGAATAGTGCCCGGCCCCTTCCGTCATGAAGATGAAGTGCTCCTGCACATTGGGTTTCACCGAGTAAGCCCATACCGCATTTTCACCCTTCAAGTTCGGGTACGAATAGCGGTATTCCAACTGGCTCATGCAATTACGGTCGAAAAGGACATACGTGACGTCCTGCGCAAATAAGATCTGGAAAGAGAAAAAAGCCGCAAGCGCAAGTATAATTTGTTTCATGGCAAAGATTTTTGCTGGTGAAAAGGGCATCGTTGTTATTAAATTTTCCTGCAAGGTTATGGCAGAATTTTGAAAAAACATCCTGAAAATCAGGGAGATGGCAAAAAATTCTCCAAAAACCACACACAAACGTTCCAACCTGTCCATTTCTTGCCCACTCCCAATCGGTGTTTCCCGCTACTTTTGCAAAATGTCAAGACCACTCATACTCGTCACGAACGATGATGGCATCGTAGCCCCAGGCATCCGCGCTCTGGTGGATGTCGCCATGACACTGGGCGATGTCGTCGTAGTCGCTCCGGATTCACCCCAAAGCGGCAAAGGCCATGCCATCACCATCCACGAACCGTTGCGGCTCAAAAAAGTCAATCCTTTTCCGGGAATTGAGGCCTGGGAAAGCTCCGGAACACCTGTCGATTGCGTCAAACTCGCCAAACACATTGTACTAAAAGACCGTCCGATAGACCTCTGCGTTTCAGGCATCAACCACGGCAGCAACGCAAGTATCAACATTATCTATTCTGGTACACTTTCTGCTGCAATGGAAGCATCACTTGAAAACATACGCAGCATCGGCTTTTCCCTGCTTGATTATAGCTTTGATGCAGATTTTGAGCCTGCGAAACCCTGGGTACGCCACATTATGAAATTTATGCTCGCCCGTCCTTTTCAACATGGTCAGCTGCTCAATGTCAACATCCCAAAACTTCCAGCCGATCAGATCCAGGGACTGCGCATTTGTCGTCAGGCCGATTCCCGCTGGATCGAAAAAATGGTCGAAGGCCGTGATCCCTCCGGACAGCCTTATTACTGGCTCAGTGGAGCATTCCTCAACAGTGACCTGGGCAACGACACGGATATTTGGGCCCTGGAAAATGGCTACATATCCGTCGTACCTTCGATGCACGACCTGACCAATTATCCTGCCATCGAATCTTTAAAAGGATTGGAAAACACCCATAATTTCTAACGCCACCGAAAGTGGCGCTTCACGTTCATCGTTCATAGTTCATCGTTCATCGTTCATCGTTCATCGTTTCTAATATGTTTCAACGCGACGAAATTTGGGTCGGCCTGCTTTATGGCATCCTATTGCCGGCAGCAGGTTTTTTGATCCTCTACAACCTGTTCTCTCTGCTCGAAATAAAAGGCGCAGCCAGCGGCGCCGGCTTTTCCGAAAACTTCCGGGAGCGTACCCTCGCCATTGTGGCTATTGCGCTCAACCTGTTCGTACTCAGCCGTTTTCGCCGCTTACGTTGGGAGAAAGCCATGCGGGGTGTCGTTATCGCTACCTCCGTACTTGCAATATTGTGGCTGGTACTCTACGGGGTGAAATTGTTTTAGTGGCAGTGGGCAGTGGGCAGTGGCAGTAGCAGTAGGCGGTGGGCAGTAGCAGTAGGCGGTGGGCAGTAGGCAGTAGGCGGTGGGCAGTAGGCAGTAGGCAGTAGGCAGTAGGCAGTAGCAGTAGGCCGTGGCCGTTAACTTAAGGATTTTGGTGGGTAAAAAGTGGCGTTAGCCCAGCACCGTTTATAGAAAGAATTGTGTGCGTTTTTCGGAGGGGCGTAGCCCCGGCGCGATCCAACAAGGGGTGTCGCTACTAACGTGGCTCATTGAAATACCTCGTTCGATACTATAAACGGTGTCACATACGCGGCCTACTGCCACTGCTCCTGCCTCCTGCAACTGCCTCCTTGCCGCTGCCCACTTCACTCCTGCTTCCAGGTAGCGCCGAATTCTTCAACCAGTTTGTTGTCATAATAATCGGCTTTCTCGAAGAGATTTCGGAGCATGGCTTGTCCGGTTTCCTCATTGAGGTATCGGTCAAAGATGAGCAGCGATAGCACAATATCCTGCTCGTGAACACTGAGCGTTAGCGCCTCGTTGGTGTAGTTTTCGCGAAGGAGATATTCGTAAAGCGG
>JAUSMG010000385.1 GCA_030645295.1 Saprospiraceae bacterium
CAAATCACCAAATCACCAAATACTCGAATCTCAAGTCATCCTGGTATTTTGTATAACCAAGTACCTTGTTTATCGAAAATAGAATTTCTTTCCCAACGTTTAGCCGGTGCTTTGATCTTGTCAAACTTTCTGCAAATTGAATTTCGCACTACTAATGCTATGAAAAACATCCAGGATTTCTTTCTCTTCTGCTCCGGCGTGGAATCCACCGTGCTGGAAAAATGCCCCACTGACCGGAATAAATATGCCGGTATCGGCGCCACCGTTTTTTTTACGGGTGTACTGGCTTTTTTCTCTTCGGGGTACGCACTTTACACGGTGTTTGATTCCTATTGGCTGGCCGGGGCGTTTGGAATGGTGTGGGGCTTGATGATCTTCAACCTCGACCGCTACATTGTGATGAGTATGAAGAGCAATGGCAAGTGGTGGCGCGATTTTTTTGTCGCCGTTCCGCGCTTGCTGATGGCTGTACTGCTGGCTCTGGTGATTTCAAAACCGCTGGAACTGAAGATCTTTGAAAAAGAGATCCGTGCGGAGATGGTGCAGATGGAACAGGAGGTATTCAAGCAGCAGGAAGACCGCGTAAAAGTCCGTTACCAGACTCAGATTAATGAACTCCGGACGCAGGCCAGTACGATAAAATCTGAAATTTTTGCCAAAACAGCCTATCGGGATTCACTCGCCAAAGCCGCTGTGCAGGAGGCCGATGGTACAGGCGGTTCGCGCAAGAAGAACCTGGGCCCCATCTATCGGGCAAAAAAAGAGGCGGCCGATCAGGCACAGATCGAACTCAACACTTTTTTGCTTGAAAATCAACCCCTTGTCCAAGAAAAAGAATTGGCCGCCCAACAATTTGAGTCGGCCGCACAGACCGATATTATCCAATTGGATCGCGGCCGCTACGACGGATTCGCTGCCCGTTTGGATGCACTCTCGCGTATTGCGGACCGAAGTCTTGCCATTTTTTGGGCCAGCATTTTTATCACCCTGCTTTTTATTGCAGTGGAAACAGCGCCCATTCTGGTCAAACTTATTTCTTACCGAAGTCCCTACGACTATGTCTTACACCAGCAGGAGCAGGTTTATGAAATGGCCAACCTGGAGCAAACCACCCTGCTCAGTACCAGTGTAAAAAACAAACTCAAAGTGGATACCGAAGTAGGCATTCATCGCGCCAACGCAACCGTAGAAAAAGAAAAGGCCATCATTGACCAAAAACTCAAAGATACCCTGGAGACCCTAAAGAATCGGTCGTATGATTGGAGCGCAGAATGAAAAAGAGGGTGATTTGAGGATATGGGGATTTGAGGATATGGTGATTTGGTTATTTGGTTATTTGGTTATTTGGTGATATGGTGATTCGAGCGGCCGAGCTTGAGATTTCGAATAACCAAATCACCATATCCCCACATTAACCTCAAAAAAAACACCTGCAACGCCAACAGGCATTGCAGGTGTTTAGTCTTTTACAGGGAAATTACTTCTCTGTGCGCTTAGTTTTGGTGTCCAAAACGTCCTTGCGAAGATCGGTGGCCAATGCCTTCAATTCTTGCATTGCTTTCCGTACGCGAGCGCCAGCAGCGTTGTTGCCACCGAAGAATTTGTTCACGTCTCCTTCGATTTCGGCGACCTTTGATTTGATGTCGTTAAAAATTTTGCTCATGATTTTGATTGGTAAAAAGTTAGCAAATAAGGCTGTAAAAGTATGCTTTTATGCTAACATCCAAACCATAGTCCTGATTTTGAAAAAAAATCATGCATACATTATCAATCAAAATGGCCCGCTGAAATACCGAACAAGTTGGAAGCCAATAGAATAGACCTATTAATGGCCTCTTACGCCTCTTGTCTTAGTGGTCGTCTTTTTTACACCCGTGTTGCCATCTCTCCCCTTTTTTACGGTCGTGGTGGTGGTTTTTGACTTATTGACACGGCCATTTCGTTGCGTGGCAGTGGTCGTTTTTTTGCCCACTACAGCCCCGTTTTTACCCCTTGCTGCCACCACTGTTGTAGTGCGGCTGTGTACAACTTTTGAATGGGTACGGCGTGGCGCATACACTGCATGGGCACGGTGAACCCGATGCGTATGGATGACATGGCAATGGGCGCGGTATGGAACTGCGCGGACGTGAAACGCGCGCCAAGGGTGTGGCCTCCAGGGGCGCCACCATGCCGGGTACACCCGCCAGCGGTAAGGAGATACCCACACGCGGTATCCAGGTGCGTACATGAACCGAACGCTGGGCCACATCCATACATTTACCACGGTTCGCACCAGCGCCCTTTGAGCGGCAGGACCTTTGTTTTTGCCATTGGTTGCTTTTTCTTCTTCAAACGGCTCCGCAATAGTTTGCTCGCCATACAAGGCTTCATCTCCAACAATTTGCAGAATAGCATTTTCTGTGCCCTGCTTTTCGATTTCAATTACAGCCACATCCTGCGATTCTTTTTCGCTGACGGCGACCTGAAGTACGAGTGCATGTACATCGCCTTCTGTGTTGTCCACCACGCGGATGTAGTCGATCTCCCCGTCCTGGTTCAGGTCGAGGTTGTTGACATCGTTGTTTTCGGAGTTCAGGCGTTTTTCAAAATCTTCCGGTGAACTTGATTTTTTAAAGAGCGCTATGGCCGCTTCGAGGCTAAAATTATCGCCCGGAAGGCCTGTGCTGTCGGACTCCATGTCGCTTTGCGCAAACAATGGAGCAGAAAAAAGCAGGAGCGCCAGGGCGCCCAGCAAGGGTGAAAATTTGAGTGTTTTCATACTGTTGAAATGATTTGTTAGTGAACAATTAGGCGGCTTGGACGGGGTAGGAGCGCGAGGGTTTAAAGGTAAAGAGATTCTCAACCCGAATTTATTTTATAGCCACCCACCGATCAATCTTCCCCTCCAAAACCGTCAAGGGCAAACACCCATCTTCCAACACGATCTTGTGGAAAGTCCGAACCTCAAATTTCGGCCCCTGGGCCTGCTCTGCTTTAGCCCGTAGCGCACGGATCTTAAGTTGGCCTACTTTATAAGAAAGCGCCTGTCCCGGCCAGGCCATGTACCGTTCAATTTCCGACACAATACTAGCCTCCGACTCGGCCTCATGATCCAGCGAATATTGAATGGCTTGTTCGCGGGTCCAGCCTTTGGTATGCATTCCGGCATCTACCACGAGACGAATGGCGCGGTGCATCTCTGCGCTGAGCATTCCGAAATATTGGTAAGGGTCTTTGTAGAGGCCTAATTCTAGACCGAGCGATTCGCAATACAAAGCCCAGCCCTCCCCGTAAGCGCTGTACCACAAGGTGCGCCGGAACTCGGGCAAGGAGGTATTCTCCTGCTGTAAGGAGATCTGGTAATGGTGGCCGGGAATGGCCTCATGCAGGAACAGATCTTCGTCAGAATAGAGATTGTATTCCCGCACATTTGGAATCGGGACATAAAAAGTGCCTGGGCGTGTGCCGTCGAGGGAGCCCTGAACATATTCCGCACTGGCCGTTTTTTCGCGGAACGCTTCGGTGCGTTTTACTACAAAAGGTGTTTTTGGCACCAGATCAAAGAGTTTTGCCAGCTGCGGTTTCATGGTTTCGTGGATCTTATTGAAGTTCTCGATCACCTGATCTGGATCTGTGAAGGGCATGAGCTCCTTGCGCTTCCGCACATGGTCGAAGAAACTTTTCAGGTCGCCCGTGAAGCCTACCCGCGCTTTTACTTTTTCCATTTCCTGAGAAAGCCGTGCCACTTCCTGTTCGCCGAGATTGAAAATTTCGTCGGCAGTCATGTTGGTGGTGGTATAGTTGCGGATCTGGTGTGCATAGTATTGAGCGCCATTGGGCACCGCCGAAATACCCGAAGTAGCCCGGCAAACCGGGAGATATTCCTCCTTTACAAACTTATGCAGGCGTTGGTAAATGGGAATGATCTTTTCATTCACCATTTGCTGATAGGCAGTGGTCAGGCGCTCGCGTTCGGCGGCAGGAATATCTTTGGGAATCAAGGCGATAGGGGAGTAATATAGGTGTTTTTCTGCCGGACCATGATCGAAAGCGGCCATTTGCGGCGCCATTTTTTCGGCCAGAGTTTTGGGCAAAACATACCCTGTCGCCATACCCCGGCGCATGTTGGCAATGGCGGTATCGCACCACATCACAAAACCATCAACCCGGCGAAGCCAGTTGTCATAATCCTGCACGGTCTTGAAGGGCTGGCCTGAAGTTCCACCAGCCAATTGTCCCATGGTGAGGGGCAGACAGTCGAACTGGTTGATGGGCAATAGTTCAGTGGGGAAGCTCAGGTCTTCGAGATTGATGTCACATTCCCAGAGCAGGACATCGTAACTGGTGCGTTGATTTTCAGTTTGTTGTGTGCGATCGTAGGCTTGTAAGCGGGTTTTGTATTTGCCAAAAAACTCCCGCAGTGTATTTCGGTGCGCTTGCGAGATGGTGTTGGGCAATAGATCGTTGTAGCGTGTATCGCCCGCAAAAGTGGCTTCAATAGGGAACAAGGGCAGCCGTTCGCGGTGGTACTCGGCAAAAATTGAATCAATGGCCATGGACGGTTTTTGAGCGATGGAGGGGGTAGGGGAGGAGTTCTGACAGGCCCAAAGGCTCAGGAGAGAGAGGGCCATGAAAAAGGAAAAGATTTTTTGCATACTGGAGATATTGTGATTTTGTGTTTTTTTATGTTCAGCCCAAATAAGGCAGTGCGAAAATAGACCCTTGTGTTTTGGGGTATCAATTTTGCCGACGAGTCGGCTCATTTAGAAACCCATTGGCAGTTTCTGCGCATCTTTGCGCTCACCATGCTCAATCAACCGCCACTTCAACTTAACGATGATTTCCGCCACGCACTCGACTTGCTGGAAAAAACCGGCGCCCACCTTTTTATCACCGGTAAAGCGGGTACCGGCAAGAGCACCCTGCTCCAGCTTTTTCGCAATACCTCGCACAAAAAAGTAGCTGTTTTGGCGCCCACAGGCGTAGCCGCGCTCAATGTGCAGGGTCAGACCATTCACTCCTTTTTTGGCTTCCCACCCCGTATCGTCACCCCTGGCGAGGCCGCCCGAAAAGTGACCCGCAAAGATTTACTTCGGATCTATAAAAACCTGGAGGTGCTGGTCATTGACGAGATCTCGATGGTGCGGGCAGATTTGCTGGATGGCATGGACAAATTTCTGCGGGTCAACCGGGAGAACTACCGTCCTTTTGGGGGCGTGCAGGTCGTTTTTTTTGGGGATCTTTTCCAGCTTCCGCCCGTGGTGACACGCGACCCCGTCGAAGCCGCCTATTTCAGCGAGTATTACGATAGTCCCTATTTTTTTTCGGCGAAAATTTTTCAAGATCATGATTTTCAACTAGATACGCTGGAATTGCGAAAAGTTTACCGGCAAGAATCCAGGCATTTTCTGAGACTTTTAGAAGCCGTTCGCGTCAATGAAATGGACTATGATGACCTCGAGGATTTGAACGAGCGCCATGAGCCGGGCTTTTCAGAAACCGAAGGCTACATCACGCTCTGCGCCCGAAATGCCACCGCAGACAAAATCAATCAAAGCGAACTTTCTTTGCTCAGCGCGCCAGAACACGAGTTTATCGCCGATGTGAAAGGGCAGTTTGATCCGGGCCTTTATCCCACCGATTTTGGGCTGCGCTTGCGCAAAGGAGCGCAGGTAATGTTCGTCCGAAATGATATTGAAGAACGGAAATTCGTCAACGGCACCATTGGAAAGATCACCCAACTGAATCACGATACCATTGTGGTGGAAACCGAAGATCAAAGTGGCAAAAAACATCGTATTGAAGTAGCAAAATCTGAATGGGAGATCATTCGTTATAAAGGGGGAGCCACGGGCGGACTCGAAACCGAAGTGGTGGGCTCGTTTACACAATATCCCCTGCGTTTGGCCTGGGCAATTACCATCCATAAAAGCCAGGGCAAAACCTTTGACCGGGTGCTGATCGATCTGGGCGGCGGGGCGTTTGAGCATGGACAGTTGTATGTCGCGCTTAGCCGTTGCAGGACTTTGGAAGGGGTGGTACTTCGCCACCGCATTCGACATCAGGATGTGATCACCGATGAACGGGTGGTAGATTTTTATGAGCGAAAATTCAGGGAATAAACACATGCTTGGCTGATGGTGGCAAATTTTCTATTCCGCTTCCCGAACCATTTGCGGCAAAAAACCTTTCTTTGGGCAACCAAAATCGCACTCCGGTATTCATGCCCCTGCATTCAAACAATTATCCGTACATGAAAAACACTACCTGCCTGTTACTCCTCCTGTTCTGCACCCATGTCGCAATGGCCCAAAGTACTGCTCCGGCACGACGGCCTGGAGAGATCATCATTCATCTGGAGCCGGGCGCAAGTCTGCAAAATGCTCTTTCAGAACTCGATCGCAGTGCTCCCGGAGTATTTTCCCTTAAAAACACGCTGGCCAAAGATTGGAACATCTTTCTGCTGGACGTAAAGGAAACCCAGGACAACGATGCGCAAATGCTCGCCATTGCCCGTCGTGTTCCAGGCATTCATTCCGCCCAATGGAATCATCAGGTACAAGAGCGCTCGATAGAACCCAATGATACCGAATGGTGGCGACAAGGGGACATGACGCTCATCAATGCGCCGGAGGTTTGGGAAACTTCTACGGGTGGCCTCACCCCTGCGGGCGACACGATCGTTGTTGCTGTACTTGAAAAAGGCGCACTCCTGACGCACCCTGACCTGGCCCCCAACCGTTGGTGGAACTGGCATGAAACGCCGGGCAACGGGGTAGACGACGACGGCAATGGTTATAAAGACGATTTCGGGGGCTGGAATCCTCAAACCCAGGCCGATGATCTGGGCACAAAAGGCTTTCATGGCACGGCGGTTTGTGGGATCATCGGGGCAAAAGGCAATAATAACGAAGGGATAACGGGGGTAAACTGGAATATAAAACTGATGAATATATCCGGCATGGATTACGAGAGCGAGATCATTCAAGGTTACGAGTATGTGGGGAAAATGCGCCGCATTTACAATCAAACCAATGGCAAAAAAGGTGCCTTTGTGGTGGCTACCAATGCGTCTTTTGGCTTTGACAAAGAATTCGCCGACGATCATCCTATTTGGTGTGCGCTGTATGATTCTTTGGGCAAAGAGGGCATCTTAAGCGTTGGCGCTACCGCCAACGATAATGTGAACGTAGACGTAGTGGGTGATATGCCCACCACCTGCCCCAGCGAGTACTTCATCGCGGTGACCAATATCAACAAATCGGCCATCAAAGCGCAGAACGCTGGCTTCGGAAGCATTTCCATTGACTTGGGTGCACCAGGTACTGATACCTATTCTACCTACAATAGCGGGGGACAGGGCAATGAAATTCCGAGCTATAATGTCATCGGCGGCTGTTCTGCAGCGGCGCCGCACGTCACAGGCGGCATTGGATTGCTCTATAGTCTTGGTTGTGAGCCCTTTACCAGTGATGCCCTTTCGAATCCGATTGCTTGCGCGCGCCGGGTTCGGGATGCCATTTTGAACAATACAGAGCCAAACACCACACTGGCAGGCATCACGACCACTGGTGGACACCTTGATCTTGGGAATGCGCTTGACGGAGTCCGCAAAATTTGTGATGGTGCTACCGTTGGCCCCCTTGAACTCCTGGAAATAGAGGTAAGGGATGGAGGGAACATGGTGCGGGTACATTACCAAACCCCGAACTTTCAGCCCTATAACTTCCGGGTATTCAACATGTTAGGCCAGCAGTTGTATGAAAAACAATGGACGCCGCAACAGTTCTCCGAGAGTTATGTTGACTTTGAATTCGACACGACCAACCTGCCTAAAGGGGTGTATGTCTACACCATCGGCAGGGGGAACGCAATCAAATCAAGAAAAATCCCAAAAATTTAGAAACTGGCTTGGTTATTTGGTCTTACAGGTTTTACCTTTGCCGCCCGAAAACCAACAGGATTTGCCTTCGCTTTGAAGGCTATGACAGATAAAGGCTCCGTAGCTTAATGGATAGAGTCCCTGACTACGGATCAGGAGGTTAGAGGTTCGAGTCCTCTCGGAGTCACCCACTACTGTTAAGTGTTTGAGTGTGTGAGATTTATCTTGCACACTCATTTTTTGAAAGGCAGTATTATCAACTAGAACACTTAAATTTATCGATCAATGTCCAGAATTTGTGATCTGACGGGAAAGAAGCCTGTTACAGGCAACTACGTCTCGCACTCTAACGCGAAGACTCGCCGTCGCTTTTACCCAAACCTGCAAACCAAAAAGTTTTTCATCCCGGAAACGAACGAATGGGTGACGCTTAAGGTGAGTACCAGTGCCATTCGCACCATCTCCAAACTGGGCATTTACCAGTACATCAAAAAATTGGAGAAAAAAGGCGAGATCACTTACTATCCTACCACCGGCGACGGCTGTTAAATTCGTTCAATCCACTTCTAACATTTTCCTTTTTCCGGATTTGTCGGAATTGAAAAATAAAAAAATTGCATCATGGCAAAGAAAAGCAAAGGCAACCGAATCCAGGTTATTCTGGAATGCACCGAGCATAAAAACAGCGGCCTGCCCGGCACGTCGCGACACATCACTGAAAAAAATCGCAAGAACACCCCTGACCGCATGGAGTTGAAAAAATACAACCCCATCATGCGCAAGTACACGGTGCACCGCGAAATCAAGTAATTCATTCACTCACTTCTCAAATATTTGAGGTACCATGGCTAAGAAAGTCTCTAAAAACGCCCGTGTTGCACAACGTGCAGCAAACGCTGGCTCCGGCAAAGACCATGTCAAAGTGGTGAAAGCCGTAAAAGACCCGGTAACGGGCCGTTACACCTACAAGCAAATGATCGTTCACAAAGACAAAGTGAAAGATTTCTTCGCAGACGCGAAATAAGTTTTGAAATAGCCACGAATTGCACGAATTTTCACGAATTAGTGTGAATTTGTGCAATTCGTGGCTTAAACTTACACGTCAGGATTCTGAGCCGGGGTGTGTTGCATTTGCGACACACCCCGGTTTCCTTTTGGGATTAGTACGAACTTCCTATTCTGCCACCCCCCTTCACACGCATACCTTTGCTGCATAATCCGCAACTTATCTAAGGCTCGCCCCCAATTTTTTTTTCATGACACCATTGCGTTTGGTAATTTTTGAGGATAACGGTGATTTCCGGGAAAGCCTGTTGCATCTGTTTCGTTTTACGCCCGATGTAGAAGTGATGGGGGCTTATCCCGATTGCGCGGATGTGCGACAAATCATCTCTCAATTGAAACCTGAAGTGGTCCTGATGGACATAGATATGCCGGGTATGAATGGAATCGAAGCCACGGCCGTTGTCAAAGAAGCATCGCCTACCACCCAGGTCGTGATGTTGACCGTGAGCGAAGAGGAGGACCGGATCTTTCAGGCCCTTCGGAACGGCGCTACCGGCTACCTTCTGAAAAAATCGGGCCCGGACGAATTGGTCGACAGTGTTCGTCTGGTACATAAAGGGGGTTCTCCGATGAGTCCCGCCATTGCCCGAAAAGTTTTGCAGTTCTTTCATCTGAACAATACTACAACCCTGACTGCTGCTGCAACGGTTGTCAACAGAACCATAGAAAGCGATGATGATGGCCTTTCCACCGGACTGACGCCTCGAGAACAAGAAATTCTCGAGGCGTTGGTGGACGGGTTGTCCTACAAAATGATTGCAGCCAAGCACTTTATCAGCACCGACACGGTAAAAAACCACATTCAGGGGATCTACCGCAAGTTGCACGTCAATTCAAAAGGAGAAGCCATCAGTTATGCCTTAAAAAGAGGCATCGCAGGCAACAACAGATAGGAAACAAGGACAATTCTGAACAACAGACACTAGCCAATCAAAGCAATTGGCGGACACTATAAACAACAAGTAGATTTAATACGTTGATTTTCCCTGCCCAAATTGTCAGCTAGATTTTGAGGATGTAGCACAAATCAGGGCAAACACTATGGCTCACGGCGAGTAGGCCGCACCGGAACAGGCGCTGAACTCATTGGCTGGAGATTTCCCTCAGCCGCACCATGCCAATGCTCAAGCCCGCTCCGTTTTTTGCAGCCCCGATTGGCAGTATTTGCTGATCGGGGCTGCTGCATTGCTGAAACCGCGTACCTTCGCTCCCGATTTTTTCAAACCCATATCATTCATGTTTGTCATTAATATTTATCTTCGTTTTGCCCTGATTGTGGCCGGTATTCTGGGCGGCATTGCCTTGTGGTTCGCATACGGTTTCTGGTACGGCTTTCCGTTCCTGCTGGTCGGGATACTTTTGCTGGCGGGCTACCTCATGCTCGGCACCATTCTGTCTACCAACCAACTTTTGTCCAAACAACAACTGGCCGAAGCCGAGGCTCGGCTGAAGCTTACGTTTTTTCCAAAGATCCTCCTGATGGGCTATAAAGGTGTGTATTATATGACCCAAGGCGCCCTTTACATGCAAAAGCGCGATTTCAACACCGCCGAAATGTGGATCAAGAAATCGCTCGAATCAGGTCTGCCTTCTGACAACGAGCGGGGTGCTGCCATGCTCCAACTGGTCATGATCGCGGCCGGAAAAAACAACATCAAAGCGGCACAGAATCATTTTTCAGAATTGAAAAAACTGCATGTGACCGAGACTATGTTGAAGGACCAGATCAAAGAGGTCGAAAAACAACTCAAACAAGCCGGACAAGCCATGAGTCCCAGTATGATGGCCCAAATGGGCGGAAAAGGATTCCGGCCGGGTGGGAAGCGTCGGCAGCCGCCTATGCGGTAATTCGTCATTGAGGTCATTAAGGTCCTTCGTCATTGAGGTCATTGAGGTCATTGGTCATTTCACCTAAGGTCTTTTTCGAATTGTTATTGCATGTCATACTCCTCCCTCCGCGACGCCGTGCGCGACCTTGAGCGCCACGGAAAGCTTTTAAGAATCCAGGAAGAAGTCGACCCGGATTTAGAGATGGCCGAAATCCACCGACAAGTCTTTGATCAACAAGGACCTGCCATCCTTTTTGAACGGGTGAAGGGAAGCCCGTTTCAGGCCGTGAGCAACATTTACGGCACTTTTGTACGCACGGAATTTCTTTTTCGCCACACCCTCGAACGGGTGAAGCGCGTGATCGAATTGAAAAAAGATCCAACGAATTTCCTCAAAAATCCCGGTCGATACCTCGGCGCGCCGTTCACCGCATTGTCGGCTTTGCCCATGAAAAGTTGGTTCGGCTCCCCCGTGACCTGGGAGGAAACTACCATCGATAAACTCCCCCAGATCAAAAGTTGGCCCATGGATGGCGGTGCGTTTATCACCATGCCACAGGTGTACACCGAAGACCCCGAAAAGCCCGGACCCATGGGCGGAAACCTGGGCATGTACCGCATACAACTCTCCGGGAATGAATACCTTCAAAACGAAGAGATCGGTCTTCACTACCAACTGCATCGAGGCATAGGGGTACACCATACCAAGTACAACCAACTGGAAAAACCCTTCCTGTGCAGCATTTTTGTGGGCGGTCCGCCGAGTCACGCGTTTTCCGCCATCATGCCCTTGCCTGAAGGGTTGAGTGAACTTACTTTTGCCGGAATGTTGGCCGGTCGGAGGTTCCGTTATGCTTACCGAGACGGACATTTCCTGAGCAGCGACGCCGATTTTGTCATCACCGGCGAAATCCTGAAAAATGTAAAAAAGCCCGAAGGCCCTTTTGGCGACCACCTCGGCTATTACTCGCTCACACACGATTTCCCGGTTATGAAAGTCCACAAGGTGTGGCACAGAAAGGACCCGCTCTGGCACTTTAGCGTGGTGGGGCGGCCACCCATGGAGGACAGCAGCTTTGGCTGGCTTATACACGAACTGGTGGCGCCGCTTGCATCGCAGGAGTTCCCGGGCCTGAAAGAGATCCATGCGGTGGATGCCTCCGGGGTGCACCCTTTGTTGCTCGCCATTGGTCACGAGCGTTACATGCCCTTCCGCGAGCGCGTGCCCGAGGAGATCCTGACCATCGCCAACCGTATCATCGGTTCGGGCCAGACCTCCCTTGCCAAATTCCTTTTCATTGCCGCCAGCGACGACGACACGAATCTGGACACCCACGACATCCCCCATTTTTTCCAGCACTTTCTGGAACGGGTGGACCTTACCCGCGATTTGCATTTTCAAACCAAGACGACCATAGACACCCTGGATTATTCCGGTTCCGGCTGGAACGCAGGCTCAAAACTCATCGCAGCCTGTCGTGGAGATCGTCGCCGTACGCTTAAAGCGATACTGCCGGATAATTTTTCGCTCCCTCCTGGTTTTGATGAGCCGAATTTTTGCTACCCGGGTATTCTGGCCATTCGAGCGCCAAAATTTGAGGTCGAAAAAACCGCCCGCGATCAGGTGGCCGAACTCTGCCAATGGCTGGAACGATTTGATTTACAGCATATTCCGCTCATTCTTCTGGTGGACGACAGCCAATTCACCGCCGCCACGCTCAATAACTTCGTTTGGGTGGCCTTCACCCGTGCCAACCCAAGCCACGATGTACACGGCGTTCGAGCATTCACAGAAAATAAGCACTGGGGCTGTCATGGTCCGCTCGTGTTGGATGCGCGAAAAAAGCCACACCATGCGCCGGAGTTAGTGGTGGATCCGTACGTTCAGTTAAAGGCAAAAAAGTTACTGGAACGTTATCGTTTCTAAATCGCCCAACCCTCCTGCCCGGAATGGCAGTCTATGGGTTGAACTAAACTTTTTAGCACATGAAAAAACTACTCTTTGCAGCCCTGGGCCTCGTAACCCTGTTTTCCAATGCCTGCACCAAAGACCCTGTTTCAGAAAACGGTACGCTGATTATGGTTCGTTTCCAGAATTCCACGGATTCAGACCTTGAAGAAGCCCAGATGGAATTTGACAGCGTGAACACGACGGACGTAGGCGCGATACCAGCGGGCGAGACCACGAACTACATGGTTTTTGATTATTTTCAAACAGGATATTACCCGGGCGGTGATTACCAATTTCCCACGGGATCTTTGAATGGTAAAAAAGACGGGGTAGCCTTTCATGCATGGTCTTTAAACTGGTGCGGTACAGGAGTGGAGTACAAACAACTGGATCCAGGCAAGTACACGATCGAAATAATCAAGGTCGGGAACGACTCGCCCTGGACCTATCAGATAAAATTTGTCGATTGAGGAGGCCCTCCAGACGGTGTGGAGAACTTTTTTGGGAAAATTTTCAAACTGATTTGGAAATCAAAATTGAACGGGCCTATCTTTGCCCCGCTTTTGAAAGAAGGTCCGTTCGTCTAGGGGTTAGGACACGTCCCTTTCACGGATGAAACACGGGTTCGATTCCCGTACGGACTACAAAGCATTTTGCATAAGCCCTTGTAAGTGATGAACTTACGAGGGCTTTTTGTGTGCGCCCGGCACGGGCGCTAACTCGGCGGTGCAAGTCCGCTACACGCTTGGCAGCGAGGAGTGTTAGCCCAAGGCAAGGGTGTCCATCGCG
>JAUSMG010000220.1 GCA_030645295.1 Saprospiraceae bacterium
GAAGGCATCAACTCTAAAATCCAACTTGCCAAACGACGAGCTAGAGGTTACCGGAACAAAGACAACTTTATGAACATGATCCTTTTCACTTGCGGCAAACTCAACTTTAAGCACTCACCCATATAAAGTCACGAAGAGCCAGAGTTATAATACCAATCTTCTCTATTGGGGTTAAAATTAGCATTTCAGTAATGTAACATCTTGAAGACATATGACTCCACATTTTAAATGCATCTTTCCGGGATATCAAATATGCATTCTGCAACTCACCTTCTACAATATTCTTAACGTCTTCAACCAAAGCCAGTCGTTGCTTAGGGTCCAGTGCTTTCATTGCAACTTCCCCTTGAGGCGGCATTAAACTGTGTAATTTTTGTAAAGATCTCCTTAAACCAAGCAAATTCGCAGTCCTGACATTTTTTGCAATTCTTGCATCAAGTGCATAATGTCTGTTTGCAGTTGCGAGCTGACCTCCAATATCTTTTAGCATCTCATCTTGCTTTAAAAGTTGGAGTTGTGAATTCTCATATAAATGTGTGAGTTGACGAAGTTGTAGATCCTGAAGGGAGTCATTCTGAGTTAACTCAAGTGATTTTTGAGCCAGTGTGTTTGCAGTATTTGCCAATCTTGTTGCGATAATAGCAAAATATATAGTAACGAATAACCCTGCGATGGATAAAATCAGTCCACCTCGTTCGAGGTTCCAAAAAGGGGACGTGTTTTGCATGTCGTTTGTAGGTTTAAATTTTTTTTGATGCTTTTGTCTAACAAACGTAAAAACCTAGAATAGCTTGTACTAGTCTTCATTCTCGCCGCGCTTGGTGTTGTCACCATATCTGTCCGAAACCTTGGTTCAGTCTACTGTTGAAATTTTTTAGAATAGAAAAACTGACTCAAAACGCCGGAGAGCCTTCAGCATTTTCCCGGATTTAAAGCGAGGTTTCATGTTTCGGACAGCTGTGGTGAAAAACCAAGCACGGCGGGAAATTATTACAATAGCTCCATAATAAACGGTCACCAGCAGCAGCCAGCCGGAAGAAACATAGTGTGGGAAAGGCGTTTCAAGTAGAGGCATCCGGTTTTCTACCCAAACTACCAAGCCGTTGCTGGCAGGAAGGGTAATAAGGTCTTATCCTGTTGACTTAACTATCTATTTGACTATAATATCAGCTAGTCAGTCTTTATGATTTCTCGTGTACCATTTTTTGAGCACGATAAAAGCCGTCGAGCAACTTTTCTATCAAATGGTCCAATTGCACATTGTTGGATTCAACCCATTGGCTAATGTCGTCTTTCAAAACTATCTTTACTTCAGTCTGCTTAGCCTTGGCAGGAGCATTTACCTTGACCCAGTCGCCTTCGAAGTCTTCATCATAGGCATTGTTGTTATCGTCATAGTAGATCACGGCTTCCGGGACTACTATCCCACCCTTGGACAGTTTCATGACGTCCAATGCTTCTACTTTTATCCGATTAAAGTCAATCGAATAGTTGCTTACCGATTCCCCCGATTCCAATTTTTGCAGGGCTTCCGAAACAGATATTTTATGATTCGTCATCTTCCTTGCTGTTTAGTTTGTTAGACAAATAAGCCCGTCTTTCGTCTTGGTTGGCCCGTCTTGCAGATATGATTCGTATTATGAGGTCTCTTGCTGTGTAAACTACGCTAATAATCGCCTGAAATGCCTTCCCTACGGTCAAATATCTAGTTTCTCCTTGTTTATCTGACACATATTCAAGCCTGTTTTTATCGTTGAAAACATCGGTCGCATCTTCAAAAGCAATTTTATGCTTCTCCTGATTTGACTTGTTTTTGTTATCGTCCCAATCAAAATTAGGCATGTTTTGGATTCAAAGTTAAATGATTCTACAAAAATCAGAGATACATTTAAAATTTATTTATGTGATTTTTCATCCTAATCCAATGCACTCGCCTTCGTCCCTCCCTGCCTTCATCAAGATTATGGCAGGTAAAATGGGGATATGGCAAAAACCCGCCTTCGCCCCTAGACGGGGCTATGGCGGGTAAAACGGTCACCAGCAGCAGCCAGCCGGAAGAAACATAGTGTGGGAAAGGCGTTTCAAGTAGAGGGAACTGTCTTCGCACCACCTACCAAGCCGTTGCTGGCAGGAAGGCTTCGACATTTTACCCGCCGTAGCCTTAGCGTAGGCGGGGTAAAAACATAAATCCCGACTGTCAAATTGCCGCCCCCGGCGACCGTTATTTCAATTTACGATTTACGATTTTGGATTTACGATTTTGTTGATTCGAAGCGATAAAAGATCTCCCCTTTTTCGGATCAAAAAAATCGTAAATCGTAATTCCAAAATCGTAAATCCATTATGCAGAACACGCTTCGCAGTCCGGATTATCAATACTGCAAATCTTGCCTGCTACCTGTTCGATGTCCAGCGCCGACATCTGCACAGGAGCAGGCGCCGCTTTTTCTGCCGCCACGCTCGCCGTTACGATCGGCTCCGTAGACTTTGCATTCTGCACAAACTTCTGCTGGTGCTTTTTGCTGAGGGTGAACTTGATCGGGTCGGTGGCCGCCTTGGAGCGGAGGTAGTACATGCCCGTTTTCAGGCCTTTTTGCCAGGCGTAGAAGTGCATCGACGAGAGTTTAGCAAACGTCGGCGCTTCCATGAACACGTTGAGGCTCTGGCTCTGGCAGATGTAAGCGCCACGATCCGCACTCATGTCAATGATGACTTTCTGGCTGATTTCGTAGGCGGTTTTGTACACGTCGCGGACTTCTTTCGGAATGTCCTCGATGCCTTGTACCGAGCCGTTGGCGGCCATGATGGCTTCGCGCATTTCTTCGTCCCACATGCCGAGGCGCACGAGGTCGCGCATGAGGTGTTTGTTCACCACAATGTGCTCGCCCGCGAGGGTACGACGGGTGTAGAGGTTCGAGGTATAAGGCTCGAAGCACTCGTTGTTGCCCAGGATCTGGCTGGTGCTGGCTGTTGGCATCGGCGCCACCAGTAGTGAATTGCGCAGTCCAACCTGCTTCACGCGCTCGCGCAAACCATCCCAATCCCAACGTTTTGAAGGGGTTACGCCCCATAGATCGAACTGGAACATGCCCTTGCTCATCGGCGAACCCTGGAAGGTTTCGTAGGCGCCCAGTTTCTCCGCCAGGCTGGCAGATTCCGTCACTGCGGCGAAATAGATGGTCTCAAAAATGTCCTTGTTCAACTGCTTCGCTGCCTCGCTGTCGAAGGCCATACCCATCAGAATGAACGCATCGGCCAGTCCCTGCACCCCCAAACCAATGGGACGGTGGCGCATGTTCGAGTTCCGCGCTTCCGGGATCGGGTAGTAGTTTACATCAATGACCTTGTTCAGGTTGCGGGTCGCCACTTTGGTGATCTCCACAAGTTTGTCAAAGTCAAATTTGCCGTTCACTACAAATTTTGGCAACGCAATGGACGCCAGGTTACACACCGCCACCTCGTCTTTCGATGTGTATTCGATGATCTCCGTGCAAAGGTTGGAGGAGCGAATGGTGCCCAGGTTTTGCTGGTTGCTCTTCTGATTTGCCGCGTCTTTGTAGAGGATGTAGGGAGTACCGGTTTCCGTCTGGCTTTCCATCACGGCGTTCCAGAGATCGCGGGCTTTCACCACTTTACGGGCGCGGCCTTCTTTTTCGTACTGGTGGTACAGCGCTTCAAATTTCGCTCCGTACACGTCGAACAGGCCCGGCGCTTCGTTCGGATCGAACAGCGTCCAGTCCGCATCGGCTTTCACGCGTTCCATGAATAAGTCGCTGATCCACAGGGCATAGAACAGGTCCCGGGCGCGGTTTTCTTCCTTGCCGTGGTTCTTTTTTAGTTCCAGAAACTCAAAAATATCGGCGTGCCATGGCTCGATATACACCGCGAAGGCGCCCTTGCGTTTGCCGCCGCCCTGGTCCACGTAGCGGGCCGCGTCGTTGAACACGCGCAGCATCGGGATGATCCCGTTGGAGGTGCCGCCTGTGCCTTTAATGTAGGAACCCGTGGCGCGAATGTTGTGGATGCTCAGGCCGATGCCGCCCGCGCTCTGGCTGATGAGGGCGCAGCGGGAAAGCGTCTCGAAAATGCCCGCAATACTGTCGTCCGTCATGGTGAGCAGGAAGCAGGACGACATCTGTGGCTTTGGCGAGCCGGCGTTGAACAAGGTGGGCGTGGCGTGGATAAACCAGCGCTCGCTCATCAGGTTGTAGGTCTCTATGGCCGCATCGATGTCTTCGCCGTGGATGCCGACGGCTACGCGCATGAAGAGGTGTTGTGGACGTTCCGCCACCTTGCCGTTCATGCGCATGAGGTAGGAGCGTTCCAGCGTTTTGAAGCCGAAGTAATCGAAGTCAAAATCGCGGTCAAAAATGATCGCCGAGTCGAAGCGGGACTTGTGCTGCTGCACGGTGCGATGGGTATCATCGCTGATGAGTCCTGCGCGATCGCCGGTTTTAGGATCCACATAGTGATAGAGATCGTCTATCACCTTGGAGAAAGATTTTTCGGTCTCCTTGTGGAGGTTGCTCACAGCGATGCGCGCGGCCAACAGGGCATAGTCCGGGTGGATCGTAGCCATGGTGGCGGCTGTTTCTGCCGCAAGGTTGTCGAGTTCGACGGTGGTCACGCCGTCGTAAAGCCCCATGATGACTTTTTTAGAGACTTCAATGAGGTTGACGTAATTGGTATCGAGACCATACGTCATTTTGCGGAGGCGCGCCGTGATCTTGTCGAACGACACTTCCTCTTTCTGACCGCTGCGTTTGATTACTTGCATCATGATTGTGGGTTGTAGAAATGTTCTTTTTTATGTCGGATTGGGTTGTGCGATTGATTTTTAGTCTATTATATCTGATTGAGCATATTTTCCATTTGCTGTTTGAAGTCGGCAAGTTTAGTCTCGCGTATTTCCCAAATGATGTTGTAGTCAATTCCAAAATAATCGTGGGCGATCCTGTGCCGAAGTCCTATAATCCTGCGCCATTCGACTTCTGGGAACTCGCTGTGCAATCGCTCCTCGATCCGGTTGGCTGCTTCGCCAATGATTTCAAAATTGCGCACAACGGCATCTGCGGTACGTTCGTCCTGCATAAAGTCGCCGAATTCCATCCCCGCTGTGTAGCGGAATATCTTGTCAATGGACTCAATTATGTCCATCAATAGGTCTTTGTTGCTTCGTTTAGACATACTTCAAGTCTGATTCAATGTGTTTAAAATAGCGGTCTTTCACACCGTTTCGAGTCACTAAGTCCACTTTACAGCCGAGCAGATCCTCCAACTCGCAAGCCAGGTCAATAAATTCAATCCCGACTGGTTCGTTGAATTCCACCATGATATCCACATCGCTATCCGGCCTGTTGTCGCCCCGGCTGACCGAGCCGAAAATGGCCAGGCTTTTCAGCGGGTACTTGCTGAAAAGGTGCTCGCGCTGGGCGGCTAAAGTGGCGGATATGGTGGAGAAGTTGGTCATTTTTTATTCTTTTTGGTTTTGCGGAGTTAAAGGCTGAGGATGGCTTCTATGAGGTTTGGCCTTGGCTGAGCCGATGGTAAAATCATTAAGCCTCAATATGCGCGACTATCTTCTTTTTAGTTAAATTATTCGAGGAGTATTGTTTGCCTATAGTGGACTCAATTGTAAAGCAAACTTTATCTCTTTCTTTGATTCTACAGATAACTTGTTCAACTAGATCAACAGTATCATATTCAAATTCTTGCTGCTGTCCATGTTCTAATTTCATTGGAAATTTATGCTGTTCATTTAATAACACAAGTGAAAACCTATTTTTTCTGTCAATTTTTCTGGATAGTTTAATACCTGGTTGTTTAATATAAATAGGATTTGAGGATTTGTTAACTATGGTACATTTGATTAAAACTGGCCCTTTTTTTCTACCAAACGAGCCCAAATAAAGTGTATGCCGCATCTCAGCAGTCACCTTAACCTTTGATGATAAAGATGTGACGTATTGCTTAACTGGTTTGAAAAAAAATGTTATTAAAAATGTTATTGTACCAATTGTGGCTGCCCAAGTAGCAACTCTTACTTTATCGTCTGATTGATAAAGGTTTAAGTACCAGTTCCACAGTTCTGTCATAAAAAATTCATTTCCCGCCGTGCTTGGTGTTTTCACCAAGCACACAGCGGAGTGAGTGTTTCAAATTCAGTTCCCATCCTAGTAGTGCTTGGTGAAAACACCAAGCACGGCGGGAAATCACTGTAGTGCGTCCATGTCAATTTTCCAGTCAGTGACTGGAAAATTAGATATAGTTCGTAAAACTGCCGCATTTGGTACAAGTGCGTCTTACCGACATGTATGCGGATTCTGGTTGCATGTTTTTTAAAAGGCGTACTTAGTCTGAAAAACATTCTACTATTCCCCTCTCCTGTTCCGCTCATCTTCTTCCATCTTTTTCCGCAAACTCAGCGGGCGCATATCCGTCCAAACTTCTTCGATATAGGCCAGGCATTCGGCTTTACTGCCTTGCTTGCCTGCATCGTTCCAGCCGAGTGCGTTTTCCCGGTCGGCGGGCCAGATGCTGTATTGTTCTTCGTGGTTTACGACCACTTTGTAGAGGGTGAGGTCTTCTTCCATGGTGGTGTTAGTTTAGTTATTAGCGATTTTTTGCTTTCATCCGCAGGTTCTTCGCTTCGCGCAGAATGACACGCGAGCTTGGAATAGTTTCTTTTTCAAAATCAAAGCACTCAACACAAGCTTGCGTGTCATTCTGAGCGAAGCGAAGAACCCGTGTGAACCTATTGCAGTGCTTTCATTATCAGGTGCTTCACTTCGTTCAGAATGACACGCGCGTTTGGGATGGTTTCTTCTTTTATAATCAAAGCACTCAACTCAAGCTTGCGTGTCATTCTGAGCGAAGCGAAGAACCCGTGTAAACCCTTCGCAGTGCTTTCATTATCAGGTGCTTCGTTGCGCTCAGCATGACACGTCTGCTTGGGATGGTGAAGTGTGCAAAAGTTTGATCACATATCCCATGGCTCTTCCCCGATAGTCCAAACTGGCAAATTGCCTTTTTCTATTTCCGCTTCACTATTCAAAAACCGCCAATCAGGATTGAATTTGGCAATCAGCGCCTCCTTTTTCTTTCGTGTCCAACCTTTGATTTGCTTCTCTCTGGCTATGGCCCACTCAATGTGGAAATAGTATTCGTAATAAATCAAGTTATAGCAGAAGTACTTTCCGGCAAAGGTCTTTCGCTCGTCCATGTTGTCTGCAAGATGTTCTTCCATTCGGCGTCCGAGGTCATTGGTCACGCCTGTGTACAGCACAGTTTTTACTGGGTTGGTAGTGATGTAAATAAAGTAGTTGTGGTGTTTCATGGACTGGTTTTTCTATGCGTTGGTTGATTTCACTTCCCATCATCCCGCCGCCTTCACCACTTTCACCCGCGCCACGCTCCCCCCCTGCTTGATCACCACCCAATACATGCCTGGCGCCCAATTCGCTGTCTCTATGCTAATCTGTCCGCCAGCGCTGGGCGAAAGCGTCTGTTGTAATCTCCCCAGCGCGTCAAAAACTTGAACCCTTTGCACCGGGCGCTGATCTTTGGATTGTAGCACCAAATGGTCCTGCGCCGGATTTGGGAACGCTGCCCAATTAGTCCCCAGCGATTCAGGCGTTTCCGTTTCCGAAAGTTGATCCAGCCGATACTGACTGAAAAACCGCCAGATCTCTTTGCAGGCGTTAAAATCCTGATTCGTGACACCAATGTTGAACGCCGCACCCGGCCAGGTGTGTCCGCCACCGATGATCTTGTAATGTTCCACGGTGCTGCCCTGATCACCGCCGCTGAAAAGTTGTCGCTCTGCCGTACAGCCATCGGTTGGGTTGGTGTTCGGCACCTGAGTGATGCTGGGGGTAGGATTGCAGTGGTTGAAATCCACCCAGGCATCCAACAGGGCAGGGATCGCAACAAAAGTGGCCAGTGGCGAACCATTATAAGGCACCGTGTTATCCGCAGTGCCGTGGATTTCCATCACCGGTACCGGGCGTACGGGATCGCAGGCATTGAGTCTGGACTGGATCATACTGCCTGTCACAGAGGCGATGGCGGTGATTCGGTCGTTCAGTTCGCAGGCTAGGGTATAACTCATGAAGCCGCCGTTGCTCATGCCGGTGCTATACACCCGGTTTGCGTCGATGTTGTAGGTCGTTTGCAGGGTATCGAGCAAATCCCGGATAAAGCCCACATCGTCTACGTTGGAATTGCCAAGAAAGGTGTTCCAAAAACGTTCTCCCTGTCCATCCAGGGTGCCATTGGGCAGCACGATCAAAAAATTGGCCGTGTCCGCAAGGGCGCTGAAATCTCCGTAAAACGCCTGTTCCAGGTTGTTGGAAGAATAGCCATGCAGGTTGAAAACAAGCGGCGTCGCAGTGTTTCCAGTATAGGCTGTCGGGACATATACCAGGTATTCCCGCGTCAGTCCACCGCTCTGGATGGTACCCTGAACAAGATTCTGGGCAAATAATGAGGCTGCAAACAGCAGGCAGATCAGTGTGTATAAAATGCGCATAGCAGTATAATTTGAATTTATAAGGATATCCTGGCTCAATTATTCCCCACAGCCTTCAGCACCTCCTCGGGCATGATGGTCTCGAAGAGTATTTTCTGCTTCTCTCCAGTGGGGCCTTTCTCGGAGCGTTTGTCTTCAATCAGCGACCATCTTGGAGAAGCGGGATCCTTGTATGCAATGAGGCGTTTGTTTTTTAAAGCGATTTTCATAGTCGACTCGCCTTCCATCTGCACATTTTCAGCGCCTAATTGATTTTTGAAAATGGTGACCATGAGTGCTTTGTACCCTGGTTCGCCCTTCAGTTCCATTCTCATACTTCCATCATATTGGATCATGGTCCAGTAATAGGCACCAGCCTTCTTGATGTTGATCTTTTTCTTTTCTTTGAAATCCAGGCCGGTCAGTTGGATCGTCATGTACTCATTGTCCATGGAATGCATCATGCTTGCTTTCAGGGAATCCCGTGGAACCACTTCAAACATTTTAGGCGGCATGAACTGGAGGCTGTTATCAAAATCGCCTGCCAGGGTGTACTGCCGATACGCTTCTAAATCACGGGTCAGCATGGCTGCCAACTCCTTTTTGCTTTGCGCCTCAAGGGTTTGAACCGTTAATAAAAATGCAGTAAGACAAAGAACTAAGTGTTTCATGTTGAGAAAAAGTTGATGAAGGTTTATAAGGGTTTATGAAGGTTTATTTTTCACACTCGAGCGGTGGGAAAACCCCGTTCTTTTTACGCTTCGATAATCAACCTTCATAAACCTTCATAAACCCTCATCAACCTTATTTAGGCTGCGGTCTTGTCGTCCACGGTCGCGTCGGGCGCATTGCTTTTTACGGATTCAATCCCGTTGTCGCGGCTTGCTTCGCTTTCGTACATTTGGCTGCTGCCGATGATCTGGCCGTTGGTGGACTTGAGATTGAAGTAGTATTTCCCGTTGGAAGATTCTTTGCGCTCGAAACGAGCGTCGTCGGCGGAATTCTTGCGCACAGATTCAATGCCATTGAGGCAAGATGCTTTGGCGGAGTAGCCCTCGCTGCTGAGGATGACCTGATGGTTGCCAGCAAGTAGATTGAACTGAAACTCGCCGTTGGCGCGGGTGGTAATGACAAATTTGCCCATAAAATAAAATTTGGTTGATAATCAATTGTTTAGAAGTCCGCTTCGGTGCTAAACACCTGTTCTTCGCGCTTGGTCATAACCCCTGCTTTGGCGTAGTCGCCTACCCGTTTTTCGAAGAAATTGGTCTTGCCCTGAATAGAGATCATATCCATCCAGGAGAAGGGATTGGCGGTGAGGTAAGCCTTCTCACAGCCCAGGGACATGAGCAGGCGGTCGGCCACAAACTCGATGTATTGTCCCATCATCTCGGCATTCATACCAATGAGCGAAACGGGCAATGCATCGGTCACAAATTCTTTCTCATACTCCACGGCTTCGGTGATGATGGCATGCACCTCGGCAGGGTCGAGTTTGTTTTCCAGCATCGAATAGAGCAGGCAGGCGAAATCGCAGTGCATGCCTTCGTCGCGGCTGATGAGCTCGTTGGAGAAGGTGAGGCCTGGCATGAGGCCGCGTTTTTTGAGCCAATAGATGGAACAGAACGAGCCGCTAAAAAAGATGCCTTCTACAGCTGCGAACGCAATAAGCCGGTGCGCGAACGTTGGAGAGTTTTCTATCCAGCGAAGGGCCCATTGGCCTTTTTTCGACACACATTCGAGGTTTTGAAGTGCATTGAACAGGAAGTCTTTTTCCTTTGGATCTTTAATATAGGTGTCGATAAGCAGCGAGTACATCTCGGCGTGGATGTTCTCGATGGCCACCTGAAAACCGTAGAAACAACGGGCTTCGGGTATCTGTACCTCGCGCATGAAGTTGAGCACAAGGTTCTCGTTCACGATGCCGTCGGAAGCTGCGAAAAAGGCCAGTACGTGTTTGACGAATTTGCGGTCGTTGTCGGTGAGTTTGTTGTCCCAGTCGTTGATGTCCTGCGTAAGGTCCACCTCTTCTACGGTCCAGAAAGAGGCCACCGATTTTTTGTACCAATCCCAGATGGTACCGTATTTAATGGGGAAAAGCACGAACCGGTCAGGGTTATCGGCCAGAATTGGTTCGGAAAAGTTGGCTATTTGTACCATTGGTTATTGCAGTTGCTGCGAATTGGTTTGACTATTATTTTGAACTAAAAAAATATCAACACGATGCTTATATATTCCCCAATAGAGCGACTAAAAAGCCCGTTTTTTGAGGCAAGACAGTTCCCCGAACGGCTTGATGGCCGCTTGGAAAATCTCGATAGGAGTGAAGGGACGATACAGAGGAAAGGCGGAGTAAAAAACCTGCTGAATAGCGGAAGCGAAAGTAGCGCGTTTCTACCTTTTGTCAAAGATTGTTTTCCACAGAATGTTTATAACTTTCGCAAATAATTGATTATCAATGTATAATTTTTATAGAAGAATTTCTCAACAATGTGGATAACTTGATGTGGATAAATTCTGAAGAAAAAAAAGCGTATCCGTCCACGGGCAGAAACCAGCTTTATAACCTCTTCATTTTGAGGGGAAAACAGGGTTGAAAAAATTAAAATTGAGCGATAAGTGCGATGTGGAGATCGTGTTGAAAAGCCTCTTTCCAAAGGCAATCCATTGACAGAAGTCTAAAGTATCTTTGCCACACATAGCGCTCTTCAGACCCGAATAAAAAATACTTACCATGCAAAAAACACGCACGTTCCTGGCACTGCTGCTCTTCGCAGCCAAACTCTCTGCCCAAGCCCCCTACACAGCCAAACAATACGGCTACCGGGTCGAAAAAGACCTGGAATATGGCGTGGCTCCCAATTACGCTGGAATACCAACTTCTCTTACGCTGGACCTGTACAAACCCATTGGCGATAACAATCTCCAACGACCCATCATGGTGCTCGTGCACGGAGGCTCCTGGCTTTCGGGTTGCAAGGAAACTGAGGCTTTGTTCGCTGTGGAACTTGCTCAACGCGGCTACGTGGTTGCTTCCGTCAATTACCGGAAAGGTTGGCACAAAGCAGCCTTTGTCGCAAACCCTGGACCAACGCCAAACGGGTACCCCAGCAATTGCCTGTATGCGGCTGATTCTCTGGAACTTATCCGCGCCATCTACCGGGGACAGCAGGACGTAAAAGGCGCCATCCGATGGCTCAAAGCCCGCTCGGCTCAGGATTCAAGTTGCAACCATAAAGTGATCGTGGGCGGCCAAAGTGCCGGGGCTTTCCTTGCCCTTGCCGTTGGACTGCTCGACCGTCCAGAGGAAAAACCGCTCGCTTGCTTCGCCCTTCCGGACGCGCCTGCCCCCGCAGCAAATGTGACCAACTGCTACGACCAAAACTGCGTAATGCAGCTGATAAATCCTACGGGCGCGGCTTTGCAACGCCCTGACCTGGGTTCTCTGGGCGGAACCCTGAACCTGAACGGGTACAACGATAATGTGATCGGTGTAGCCAGTTTCTTCGGCGGGGTACCTTACGAAGCGCTTCCAAACAACTGGCTTCAGGGTCCTGATACACCGGCAATCTACCTCTACCACCAGACCTGCGACGGTGTGGTGCCTTTCGGCTACGATCAGCCGATGACCACCCTTTCCGCTTATTGCAACCTCGGTTTTACGCCCTGGCATACCAATTTCATGCACACATTTGGCAACGGGGCCATAGCATCAGCCCTGCAGTCCATGCCCGATCCACCACCCTTTACTACTGATTTTCTAGCCTGCGATCCATTCATTCCAGGCCTGGCTTTGTTTGAATGCGCCCGCTATGGAAACAATGGATCCTACCATTACGCACACAATCCTCTGGATAGGATGCAAAAACTCGCTGATTTTTTCAGCCCTATTGTTTTAGGGACGAGCTGTTTCACCGTTTCTGCCCAGGAGCCCAAAACGGACTTACAAGCCCTGGTGTCGCCCAATCCTTTTGTTCAGCAACTGTCTGCTTTTCTGGACAAAGCAACCGAAGGTGAAGCCAGTATTTTGCTCAGCGATGTTTCAGGAAAAACGGTTTGGTCCTCTAACCGGACACTGAACGCCGGGGAGAACATCCTTTTTGAGCAGAATCCATTGCCCGCAGGGTTTTATGCCTTGCAAATTCGGTCGAAGGCGGGAGTAGGGGTTTGGAAAGTGGTAAGGGAGTAAAACATCTGCGTTACTGGTTAGGCATATTTTCTTTTGCCACTAATTGCACTATTTTTCACGAATCAGCATAACAAAACAAGGTGTTTTCGTAAAAATTAGTGCAATTAGTGGCAAAAAACGATTCGCGGCTAAAGCGTTACAAATCTGCAATTTTTGTCGCACTCGGGGCAAAAAGCAGGTTTAGCCTATTTGGTCTTGTTCCGAACGGTATCCTTGTGGGTAATTTTTAAACCCTGCTGATATGAATAAGACTTACCTGCTCGTTTTTGGCCTTTTGTTTTTTTGCCAAAATGTTGATGCTCAAGCAGATACGGTGCCGCCCGTATTGGTGTGCAAGCAGTATTCATCCATTGGTTTTTTCCTCTGCAATCTCTCATTGTCTGTAAACGACTTTGTTGACAGCCTCTCGGACGACAATAGCCCGGTTGGAGATATAAAACTTGGAATACGGAAAAGATGTGTGGGCAATGGATTTCCGGAAAATAAAGACCGGGTCCATTATTATGACGGAAATGATTATGGTTGGCAAACCGTCGAGGTTTGGGCGCGGGACAAAGCAGGGAATATCAGCATCGGTTATTCATCTTTTATATTGACTGAATACCTTGGCATGTGTTGCCTGCCTGGCAATCTTACCGGAATCGCGCATACCGTGAATGATGAGACGATTGATTCGGTAAAGTTCAACATACGGGGTCAAAATTGTCTTGCTGATACTGTAGATGTTGAGGGATTTTCAAGCGATGACTGGACCTTCGAGCCAGTGTTTCAATCCTGGGAAGGCCCCTCAAGGCCTGGTTACGACTTTACCGTCACCCCTTCCAAAAACGACGACCCGCTCAATGGCGTGACAGAACAGGACCTCACGTTGATTTCCAGACACATCCTTGGCATCGAACCTTTCGATTCACCTTACAAGATCATCGCCGCAGATGCCAGTCAGGACGGGCAGGTGACCAGTTTAGATATCAAAATCTTGCGAAATCTCCTCCTCGGTAATATTGACCAACTTCCGAATGGAAAATCCTGGCGATTTGTACCCTATGATCATAAATTCCCCAGTGTAATAAAACCTTTTTCCGCCCCATTCCCTGAAAAAATCGAGGTGTCGAACAGCGAGGATCCTATGCCCTCCTATTTTGGGTTCATTGGGGTAAAAATCGGGGATGTGGATTTTTCTGCTGATCCAAACTAGTGGCGAACATCTCAATCCCGCTCCATCTTCATCGCCTCCCGCACCAATTCCCAGCTAAAAGGCTTGATTACCGGCGTTGCAGACTGTCCGTTTTGTTGCTCCCACACACTTTTATCGGTCACGACCAGCGGTTTTAGTTTCGCTTTGGCCAGTGCATTATTGATGGCCGCAAGGTCTTTTTTGAAGATCCCGTCCGCCTTCTTTTCGGCTTGCCGCAGTTCTTCACCCAGCACTTTTGCACCCTCCGTGATGGACTGAGTGGGCATATTGTCAGAAAATTCGGTGTACACATAGAGTCTGCCGATACGGGCGCGCAATTGTTGTTCGCCCGTAATGCCCTTGGACTCAATGGTTTCGGTCAGGGTTTTTCGGAACGCATCCAGATTGGCACTAAGCTGGCCAAGATCGGCTTTCAGTTTTTTGTCTTTCACCAACGTGATCCGTTGATCTGTACTGTCTTTCAGGTTGCGCACCTGTGCCTCCAGCAAGCCAAGGTCTTCCACCATGTCATAAAGACCATCTGAAATGGCGCGTTTTTTGGCGTAATCCAGCTCCGGCTGAATCGGATCAGGCACGAGTTGCAGAACGCCTTCATCTTTAAAATCGCCTGCCTTGAGCCTGACCTGATAGGTGCCCGGCATGGCCAGGCGACCAATAAATCCGGCGTAAACCCCGAATTCACCCATAACCAAAACGCCTCTCGCAGCCTTGGGCGGCGCCAACCGCATATCCCAACGCACGAAGTTGATGCCCTTGCGCTTCGTGCCCGGCATGGAGGCAAGCACTTTGAAGGATTCATCCACGATCTCCACGGTCACTTCCCCCGTATTGAGGCGGTCTTTCAGATAATATTGGATGGTCGCAGTTTCCGGGGCATTGGGTCCGGCATAAGAATCTGTATTGGGGAACGACGAACCGTAGTGGCCGCTGCTCACTACCGCAGGTCGCGTCGGCAATAAAGCGGCATCTTTTTGCAGCACGTCCGTTGTCAGGCGGCGCAGCGGAGAAATGTCGTCAATGATAAAAATACCGCGCCCGTGTGTACCCAGCACCAGATCATTGGTTTTGGGTTGAATAACAATGTCACGAACCGCCACGTATTCGGGCACCTTGGATTTGTAAAGCACCCAACTTTTACCACTGTCCGTGCTGATGTACAGGCCAAACTCTGTGCCCAGGAAAAGTAGTTCGCGGTTTTCCAGATCCTCCACAATGACGTGGGCATATCCCTGCAACACATTGTCCTTGTTGATATTGACCCAGGTTTTTCCGCCGTCGGAAGATTTCGCCACGTAGGTTTTCATGTCCCCGTAAGCGTGGTTGTCAAAGGTAGCGTACACCAGATTCCGGTCGAAACGGCTTGGGGTAACGCGGCTCACCCAGGTTCCGGCGGGCACATCGGGGATATTTTTAGAAACCAGTTCCCAGTTTTTACCGCCATCGCGGGTCACCTGGATGTTGCCATCGTCGGTGCCCACATAGATCAGATTCTCGTCCAATGGCGAGGTCCCGATGCTAAAAATGGTACAGTGGTTTTCTGCGGAGGTATTGTCCACCGTAACGCCGCCGCTTTCAGCCTGCCGTTGTTTTTCCTGATCATTGGTGGTCAAATCCGGCGAAATTCGTTGCCAACTGTTGCCCCGGTCATTGGTTTTGAATAGATATTGTGCGCCGATATAGAGGGTTTGTGGATTTTTAGCACCTTTCACCAGCGGAGTATTCCAGTTCCAGCGGTGCTTTTCTTCCCCTTTATTGGGTTGAGGTTTAATGAATTGCGACTGGTTAGTGCGCATATTGATCTTTGCTACCTCGCCACCCTGGCTTTCGCTGAATATGATTTCCGGGTCGAGCGCATCCGGCTGTACCCAGAAACCATCGCCGCCGCCCACACTTTCCCAGTCGCGGTTTTCGATGCCGCCTCTACTTTGGGATGGGCCCCGCCAGGAACCATTGTCCTGCAATCCGCCGTACACGTTGTAAGGCGATTGTTCGTCAATTTGAACATGGTAAAACTGCGAAACCGGCAGGGTATTGAGGTGCGTCCAGGTCACACCCTGGTCTAGACTCATGTACACCCCGCCATCGGTACCGAGGTACATGTGATGGGTATTGTTCGGGTTGATCCAAAGCGCGTGGTGATCCGAGTGCACCCAGCCGCCTGCGTTGGAGGCGTCGCTGAAAGAATGGCCGCCATCTACACTGGTAGAAAAAGAAAAAGCAGGACGGTACACTCGTTTTGGATCTTTTGGATCGACCACCAAGGTGCTGAAATAGAAAGGACGTGCGGTCACATTCGAGTTCGCGCTTTGGTATTTCCAGCTCTCTCCGCCATCCGCAGAGATAAGCAGGCTTGTTTTTTCGCTTTCCACAATGGCCAGCATATTGTCGGGCGAACTGGGTGCCAGCGCAAGAGCGATTCGACCAAACTCGCCTGAGGGCAATCCGTTCGTGAGTTTGCGCCAGTTTTTGCCGCCATCGGTGCTTTTGTACAAAGCGCTTCCGGGGCCACCTGAAACGAAGGAATACGGCGTGCGGCGGAATTGCCACATGGAAGCCAGCAGCACATCAGGGTTTCGCGGATCCATGATGATGTCGGCACAACCCGTTTTTTCGTCGGTGTAGAGGATTTTTTCCCAGGTTTTGCCGCCGTCGGTGCTTTTGTAGAGGCCGCGATCGGGGCTGTCGCTCCACAGTTTCCCCGGCACCGCTACATAAAGCGTGTTGGCATCGGTAGGGTGGAGGATGATCTTGGAAATGTGTTCTGAGTTTTCAAGTCCCACGCGGATCCAGTTGCGGCCCGCATCGGTGGTTTTGTAGAGGCCGAGGCCTACGGCAACGCTGTTGCGCATGTTGCTCTCGCCGGTTCCGACCCAGATGGTCTCCGGCTTTTTTTGGTCAATGGCAAGACAGCCGATGCTCTGCGGGTATTTTTCAAAGATCGGCTCGAAGCTGAATCCGGCGGTGGTGGATTTCCAAACGCCGCCGCCAGCCGTGCCAACGTAAATTGTTTTGGGACTGCTATCGACGCCTTCAATGGCGGTGATCCGGCCGCCCATTACTGCGGGACCAATGCTCCGCGCTTCTATTGCGCCAAAGGTGGAGGAGCTGAGTTTGGTTTGGGCATTTACGCCTGACACCAAAAAAAGAAATAAGGAGGATAATAGAAGTTGTTGTTTCATTTTCTATGACTCAATTTGACATTAAAAAACCGCAGCAGCACAAAATCTTGTTCTGCGCCGCTGCGGTTTGTATTATTTGAAAGAAAGGAAAGACCAATTACTTGGTAGGCATATCAAATAATTTTACATCCACCAAGGGATTGATACTCATGGAAGTAATGGTGACCGTGGAACCGCCCATCATTGGGTCTGCCTGCTGGATGGTGAAAGGAAACACCAAACCGTCCTGGGTTTTGAAATTGGAATAGAGCGTAGCCGTTTCTGACGCTTTGCCATCTACTTCCTCTACGCGGATGTTCTTGATTTCGTAGTAAGTAGCCGGGTCCAGGAAGGAATACTCGGAACGACTTCCCCCTTTGTTGATCTTCAGCTTGATGGCCTCTATGCCATCTACATCTTCTGTGCCGACATACTCAACGGTGTAACCTTTTGCCTTGTAACCAACCAGGGTGCCGTCAACATCTGTCATGTCTTTCATGGCCTTTACCTGGTCGCCAGTAAGCGGCTCAGGGTCCATTTGATTCATGAACGGATTGGTAGCCCAGCCGGCGTCGCCATTGATCACTGTGGTTTGGGTCATGCCCATCACGGATACGTCCATGCGAAGGGATCTATCGCGAATGGCGAGCATGGTCATGCCGATGGTCATGCCTGGAGCGCCGTCAGCGGCAATTTTGGCTTCTGATTTTACGGATTCAACACCCGCCCATTTGCTGCCACCGATGGCTGCAATGTGTTTTGCCACGATTTCTTCGGCATTTTGTGCTGTTGCGAAACCGGAGACGAAAAATAGAAATGCTGCAAAAGAGAGCGTTTTTTTCATTGTTGTAATTAATTGATTTGGAAATATACTTGCCAGAAGTGGCATGTTTTCTGTGACAAAGGAACGAAATAGGTGTTCAAAATTGGTCAAAAATTAGATAAGCGGGCTGATCAGTAGGATAAAAGTAATCTGGTTGCTCACCCCGCGATAATCGCTTTTCTTCATTTCCGAACAAATGATCAATTACAATCGGCCGATTGCTGAATGTCTTTAAGATTCGCCATAGCCAAGCGCACCAACTTTTGTGCCGCTTCCCAATTGGGCGCTGCAAGTGCCTGCTGACAATTCAAAACAGCCTCTTCGGCGGATTGCAATGGTATTTGACAGTCTGACATCGAACCAGCCAAATGTTCTACATCGTGGAGCAATCGAATGGCGTGATCCAATTTTTGAGACAACAGTTGCATGCTGGCACTGGCCAGGCCGTCGGAAAGGTCTAGTTCGGCAAGGAGTGCATCGTAGCGCAAGATGTCGCTGGGGCTGAATTCATTCTCCGTATTGGCCAAATGAGCGTTTTCGGCTTGACAAGCCCGTGCCGCCTGGCCCATTTTCGTCGCTTGTTGTCTGGCTTCCACCGTACGTTGGAGCACGGAATTGAGGTCCTTACCCAGGCGATAATTGATCACATCGGTGTGTTTCCGGCCTGACTCGGCGGCGGACCTTGCCGGAATACAGTACAGGTCCGCCGAGGCTACGGCATCGAATGCCTGATATGCATTGGTGAGCCGGATCACAATATAGTAAGGCTCGACTTCGCGCATGGCATCTTTAAGCAGGCTTTCTACCCGGATTGCCTGGGCCTCTGCCCACTGCAAGGTAGTTCGCGAATCCAACTTTTGTGGTTGTGCGATCAAATAGGCTGGCCAGATAGAAATTACCCCCAATAGCGCAAATAGTAGAAAAAAGGCCCGAATGTTCATTTGATAACTTGTTTATTTTTGAACTTATACCCGGATATAAACTTGGGTGTCAAAAAGTTGTTCTCTAAAGCAAAACTTTTTCTGCCACGCCCCCCACAGAGTTTCTTAGGTTTGCCCCACGCCATGTCCCTAGATACGATCAAACTGCCAATCGCTGCCGAGCTCGACACCTTTGAGCTGCGCTTCCGTGCTGCCATGAAGAGCAATGTCCCACTTCTGGACAAAATCACCTGGTACATTGTTCAGCGTAAGGGCAAACAAGTGCGCCCCATGCTCGTGTTGCTCAGCGCGCGGCTCTTTGGGCCAATTAATGAGCCAACTTACACTGCAGCCTCCATGGTGGAACTTCTGCATACCGCAACCCTTGTACACGACGATGTGGTGGACGACGCCAACGAGCGCCGGGGCTTTTTCTCCATCAACGCACTTTGGAAAAACAAAATTGCTGTACTGGTGGGTGATTTCCTTTTATCACAGGGCCTGTTGTTGTCCGTTAAAAGTCAGCAGTTTGTGATGTTGGAATTGGTGAGCCGTGCCGTGAAGGAAATGGCCGAAGGCGAACTCATGCAGATGGAAAAAGCCCGTCGTTTGGACATCAAAGAGGAGGTTTACTTCGAAATTATCCGGCAAAAGACGGCATCGCTCATTGCAGCGGCATGTTGCGCAGGGGCCGTGAGCACTGCTCCGGGCGACGACGAGATCCGCCAGCGTATGTGGCTTTTCGGTGAAAAAACCGGCATGGCTTTCCAGATCCGCGATGACCTCTTTGACTTTGGCGACGACGATGTGGGCAAACCGCTCGGCATCGATATCAAAGAAAAAAAGATGACCCTGCCGCTTATTTATGCCCTTAACCACGCCGAACGCAGCGAACGCCGTCGGATCATCAACATCGTAAAAAATGAAAGCCACAAATCAGAAAAAGTGGACGAGGTGATCCAGTTCGTGCGCCAAAGCGGCGGATTGGATTATGCCCGTGAGGCGATGTACAAGTATCGACAGGAGGCTTTTGATCTGTTGGATGCTGCGCCTGAAAGTCCTGCGCGACAGTCGTTGCGGGATTTGTTGGTGTTTGTGACGGAGAGGAGGCGATAATATAGCCACCGCAAAGTGGTCATGAAAAAAATCTTTCCAAAGATAGCTTATTGCCGGAGGCTTAATACCCTGAGCAAACAATACAGCGGTCGGATTTTCCGAAGCTGGTCTGGAATATGATTTCCAGGCCTCCTGCAAAACGCGATCGCGTGCGTGCAATATCGACATCGTAGGAAATGATGGTAGAGAACCGGTCGTTCCCCAGTTGTATGGCAGGAACAATGGTATTTACAGAGAACGCTGAACCTGGCAAACTGCCTCCCCGAAGATAGGCGCCTGCGGTCATCTTCATGCCCATTTGTCCGGAAAAACCAGTTTGGTAAAATAAACCTGCCATCGTTTGCCATTGTTTGCTGTTGGATCCGGATCCGGATTGTCTGCGGTACAATACCCGTCCATGCAGGTTCTGTCCGAATGCTTTGGTTTTCCAAAAGGTACAGGTGCCATACAGTACCATTCCAACCCCAAGCCTGTTTTCATCTCCTTGCAGCGAGTAAATGGGTTTGTTTAAATGGCGCCAGGACATTCCAGCCGACCACCCCTGCTTATTGTTATACAAAACAAATCCTGCCGACAAATCCGGCTGGAGGATATTGTCGCGAAGAAAATTTTCCCCATTACTGTTAGTCGGGTCATAAGCGCCGTTCTGAAATTGTTCGTCAAATTTCAGCTTTTCCGGATGGATACCCATGGCCAGTCCACCCAAACTGCCACCCACTGCGGCAAAGGTCTCCTCGCCCAGATGCTGATGGTAGGCTGCGGTCAACATTCCGTTGCTGTTGTAAAAGTACCCAAGCGGACTGAAGTCGTGCTGCAGCCCGATTCCGACGGCGTAAAAGTTCTTTTTGCTGTTCTGCAAGCAGAATCGCATATCCGCCAATACAGCGGCGCCTTGATAGGATTGCTGATTGATGAGGTTATCCCATTGCCCCCGGTACAATGAAGCAATCCTTATACGGTGTACCGATCCGCTACCTGTGGCTCCGGGATTGAGCAATTGAGGCAACTGTATGCTGTTGGCAAAATGATAGTCCTGTCCCCAAACGGCCAATGGGGCAGTTGCCAGGAGTATTAAGAGTAGAAAAGTGCGCATGTTGTTCATCTTATTAATTGTACAGTGCCCGTAAAGGCTCTGACCACGCCATCAGGGAAGGTAACAGAAACGGTTGCCCGATAGGAACCCGCCTCGGCTTTATCCCCTCTGAACTGCCCGTCCCAACCGAAGCGGCGGTCTTCCGGGGTTGCCTGATCTTTACCGTCCACCTGGTCAATGTCAAATACGGTTTCATTGTATTTGTCGAATATCCGGAAATAGTTGATCCGCAATGCTTCCGGGAAATTGCTTCTGAGGTAAAATACATCATTGACGCCGTCATCATTGGGAGTGAAGGCATTCGGAATGAACAGGGTGGCATCGTAGTCAATACTGAGGTCAATTCTGACAGTGTCAGTTTTGGTGCAACCGTTATTATCAGTGGCCGTAACGGTGTAAATAACGGGCTGGATTGGCCTTGAGACCGGATTGGCAATGGAGGAGTCGCTCAGCCAGATGGCTGGTTCCCAAAGAAAGTCGACATCGGTTTTATTTACTTTGGCGGAAAGGGGGGCGAGTTCACCCATTACGAGCGAAAAATAATCTTCCTCGACACCAAGTTGCAGCTCGTTTATCGGCAGCACCTGGATCATAGTATCCTGAACGCATCCCTCGTTACTTTCAGCGCTAATGGTATAGGATCCGGGGAGTAAGCCACGGTGTTCTGACCCGGTAGCGTTGTAGTTGGGGCCGTTCACCATCAGGAAATTTTGAGGAGCTGTAAGGGCCACCAGATCTGTACCCAAGGCGGCAGTACAGTTCAATATAGTATTTACCTTCAGATCTGGTACGTGCAGAATTTCGAAGTTGATATGTGCTGTATCAGGGCATATTCCATCATTTAAGGTATAAAAGGTAGCAGAATAGCTGCCTGGTTGGTCAAAGGTTCTTTCAAAGGTGAAGTCATCGGAGGAATAACCGTCACTTATTGTCCACTTTACTGTGGTAGCTCCTGTTGCCTGGCTCAGGAAGAGAGCAGTTGCGGGCGCGCAAGCCTGTGGCAGGTTAAAGGCGAACTGAGCTTCAGGAATGGTTCGGACCATCACCGCAACCGTATCGGCGGCCAGGCATCCTTCTGGAGAAGTCACGATAAGGATGGCAGAATAGTTTCCCTGAGCGGAGTATGCATAAGTTTGAAAGCATCCTTCAGCAGAAGTTCCATCGCCAAATTGCCAGGAGCAGAAAGCTTGCGGATGGTTGCTGGAGCCTTGAAAATGAATGCTGGAGAAGGTGCATACCGAATCGGGCGTGGTAGCCTGCGCCGTTGGCCATTCATGTATGATCAGGCTTCCCGATGTGGTGCTTTCACAACCGCGCTGTGTTATTGCCCGCGCAAAGGGCGTATAGGCGCCGGGAATGGTATAGCGGTGGGCTATGTTTCTTTGCCAGGTAGAGTCGCCATCACCAAACCACAACTGAATGCCGGGCGCAACCGAATTCACCCAAAAATTGACGGGTTCTCCCGGACAATTCTGTTCGTCGTGAATAAGCTCAATATCCGGGAGCGGATAAACCGTAATCGGAAGTTTTACGCTGTCATAGCCACAGCCATAGGCAAAAAGGGTAATAAAGTATTGTCCGGGTTCGGGGAAATGGACCAATATTGTATCCCCCGAATAATGTTCACCGGTGGATACTTCCCATGCAATTTCGGCGCCCGGGGAGGCAAAATTGACCATCTGTGCCAGAACCCCTTCACACAAACGTGTGGTATCCGGCAGTCCTGCCAGGGCGGTTACATCGGGCGGGTGCACAATTAGCTGTTGAAATGCAGTGTCGGAGCCGCAAAGGTTGGATGACACAAGCATGATTCCAACAGTTTCGGGATAATCACCCGTAAACAATTGAAATTGGGTTGGCTGATCGAAAGAGCCCGTATACTGATGCCCATTGGAAACATAGTAGGTATGCTGAAGTGGATTGCCGTAACTACCCAGAGAAAGTGTTGCAATACTTCCTGAGCAGGGCTCGTTAAAATCCACCTCAAAAACAGCCCTCGGTCTTGGCGCTACTTTTATAGTCTGCTCGTATTCGGCCGCTCCACAGCCATTAACCATCCTTACCCGCACCTGGTAAGCGGTATCAGTGACTCCATCGTAATAGGTAACAGGAGGAGGATTATACCCGTAATATGTTTGCCCGTTTCCAAGATCCCATACATATTGGCGACCATCATTGGGGCTCTGGTTGTTAAAGTAAACGGTTAACGGCGCACAACCGGAATCCGGAAACACCTCAAACCGGATGGTTCCCGGTATTTGTGCCGATGGTACTTCCACCCGGGCGCTATCAGTTATGGTACAAAGGGGTTCACCCGTTAGCGGATTAACGGTAAAGGCGGTATATTGAACCGGATATACACCCGGTGCAGTGAACTCATGATTGAGTAGCCCAAACCCTGAGGTTCCATCGCCCCAATTAACCAGGTATACCACACCAGAGGTGGCATTTGGGATCACTCGTACGGTTTCCCCGCTGCAAACGGTATCTTTGTCCAGTTCAAAACCGGCATTGGGAGGCCCGTAAACCGTGAGGGTACGGGTATCATGATTGCAGGCATCCGGCAAGGTGGGGTTGGTATAGGTGAATTGGTATGGGGTATCAATAGTGAGTTGGGTTACATCCACCACATCACCGTTGATAGCAAAACCACTGAAGAAGCCTCCCGGCGAGGTATTGGTCAATTGTATGGTTTGTTCGGTATCACAAACCGCCAGGTCTTCTCCCGCTTCCACGGCATTTCCCGGCGCAACATTCACGGTGATGGAGTCTATACGCCGACAAAGGTCGAACCCGCGAACGAAAACCAGCAGATAGGATCCAGGCATCACAGGATCAAAGTAATAGCCGTTGGAATTCTTGAAAATATGCTCGCCCTCCCAAAAGCCGAGAAGGGTGTCGCTTGCCTCCAGGTAAATGCGGTCTGTTCCCGAACACAAGAAGGTATCCCTGGTAAAGATCTCAACATCTTCAGGAGCGATCAACTCCGAAACAACGCTTTTGGACACCAGTCCGCAGGAATTGCCGGCATACGCTGTTATAAGATATGGTCCGAATGCGGCATCCAGATTAATCGGGAAACTATCGGTAATAATACCATTGATCTCATAAGTTAAGGTGGAGTCAAAAGGCGTAGGGGTGAATTCCGTTTCCAGGCAGGCGAGTGACGGCGTGTCGAGGGCAACCTGAAGCGGTAGCTCTACGGTAAAGTGTATGGTATCGGCGCGACGGCAAACACCGATCCCAATGGAAGTGATTACCTCGAATTCCCCAACAGTATTTGGAATAAAATATACTCCGGTAGAATCGTTCAAAAAGCTTCCAGACGGCCCAAACCAGGCGCCCGCGGGAAAGGCGAATATTTTAATAGTGTCTGAATTGATACAGGCAGTCACATCCCCATTGGGAAAAGCTATGGCGATATTGCTCGCAGTACGCAGTGCGAAAGTGTCGTAGGCGTGTACTTCTCCACAGAAGTTTTTCATTTCTGCCTCCAGAAAATAGAAATTGTTTGATAATGGCAGAAATACAGGGAAGGAGTCGTACTCAATGCCATTAATTGTATACACCGCGGCTGTATCCAAGGGGATTGGGGTATAGGCAATCGCTGTACAGGTATCTCCCTGTGCCTGCAATTGAACAGAGGGCGGTTTAATTACATTGACGATGATTTGTGCATCGTCGTCGGCAATACAAGTGTTGGTGACACGGAGATAAATTTTGTATTGCCCGGGTTGTGAGAATTGCATGGCGACAATATTCGTATCCGGTGCTTCAGGATCCGGATACCATTGCCAGCCCCCTGCCGGACCTTCTACATTCCAGGAAAAACTGTTGCTGGAAAATGAGTTGGCGCCGGTTAGTTGCAGGTACTCCAGCGAGTCGCCCATGCAAATATTGTATTCATTTCCTAATATGTTGATGGCATTGTTGGTGGTAGGGTTGATCACGGCATCCGGTGGACTGGAAACGGTTATGGTGCTGGAGGAGCAAACCGTATCACAAACGTTTCCTACACAATAGGAGATATTATAAGTGCCGCCGTTTTCAAAAACATATCCCAGGGTATCCCCTGTGTATAGCTGGCCATCGCCCAGATCCCAAACTTCGTAGCTAATACCTGCCACCGGACAGTTCACCAATCCTCCTCCCCCGGGTACAACAGAACCCTGAAATGTAACGCCTTCATTTGCACAAGGATTTGAGGACATTGCAAAGAAAGCCACGGGTGGATTTCTAAAAGTTAATATGAAAGCACTGTTGGTTGGATCTGCCAGAGTGTCAGTCAGATAGGTCTGCAGAATTATGGTGTAGGATTCCTGAAATTTGCATGATCCGAAAAACGAGGATAGATTATAGGTATGAGTCTGATCTCCAGGATTCGGACTGCCAGGGACAATAGTATTGGGAGAATTATCGCCCCAGGTTATCTCAAAGTACACTATACTATCTTTGTTTGGATCATTTGGATCAACGATGATGTTGACACAAACTTCCTCCAGAGGACCGGTGATGCAATAAAACTGCACCCCGTTGCAAGTTGTAATGGTTGGATTATTGAATGGCTGGGCACTAATAATCCCAAAGCCTCCCACAAGACAGAGTGCAGACAAAATAAGTTTCTTCATTACCTGATAAGTTGAAGCGTTCCACTGAATATAGATACTTTTTGATCAATAAAGCGCACCGCAATCACATACCTGTAGGATCCTGCTTCTGCTTTTTGGCCAAAAAAGGCGCCATTCCAACCAAATTCGGGGTTTTCAGGAGTGATCAGGGTGTTTTTATCCAATCTTTGAGCGTCAAAAACCAGCGCGTTATACTTGTCGTATATCCTGAAATAGTCCAGGCTATGTACCGAGGGACTGATTGTTCTCACATAGAATAGATCGTTTACGCCATCATCGTTAGGCGTAAAAGCATCCGGAATGTACACCTCTTCTTCCCGGTTGATTTTCAGCATTACTCTTACGGTATCCACTCTCACACAACCGGTGGGGTTGGTGGCATAGACATAGTACACCATTGATCTTTCCGGGGTACAGACCGGATTGCTGATATCGGAATTACTGAGGAATAATTCGGGTTCCCAGGAATAAACGGCATCCGGCTCATTTGAAATGGCGCTGAATTGTACCGATCCTCCGGGGCGCAACTCGACATAGTCCGGCCCTGCCGCTAATTCAAAGAGGTCGGTCAACGATAAAAGCACAGTAGTATCCAATACGCAGCCGATTTGATTCCGGACTTTGATGTGATACATTCCGGTATCCAGTGAAGGGTGAAAATCTCCGATCTGAGTGTAACCTGGAGCGCTGACCGTGACAATATTGGTGGGATCTGTATGGACACGCAAGTCAATGCCATCTTCGGGATCACACAAGGGGTCAACAATGATCTCTGCCTGGATAGCATTATCAAATTGTAGGACAAGCAGGCTGCTATCAGTACACAAGCCATTGTAGCTTACGGTCAGTGCGATCTCATGGGCGCCGGGAGTCAGGAACGGCTGTTCAAATGCTTTCTGGAAGGAAACTGGCAGGCCATTATATTTCCAGATAAAATTGTTCGCAGTCTGTGAATTGACTTGAAACGAGGCAGTTGCCGGAACACAAGTTTGAGGGAGGGCATATTCAATCGCTGCAGTAGGGGTTTCCAAAACTGTTATAAGGGTGGTATCTGATTGTGTGCAACCATTGCCGGCAAATGCGGTAAAAATGGCCTGATAGTCGCCTGGCTGGGAGTATATGTGTGCTGTATGGCATTCAGATGCCACATTGCCGTCGCCAAATCGCCAATAACAGCTTACCGGCACGGTAGGGCTGGCGCCGAAATAAAATACTTCCTTTCCTGTACAGCCCTGATTTTCTGCAGTAGCCTGTATTTCGGGCAGCTCAAGTACATTGATTGGTCTGATGAGTGTGGTTTTGCAGCCAGCGGGACTGGTGGCTGTTGCCAGGATGGAGTAAATGCCCGGAAAGGCATAACTGTGTGTAGAGGTTGTTTGGGTAGTTGAAACTCCATCGCCATAGGACAAGACCATATCAGTTGCGTTGGTATTGACCTGGAACTGCACCTCCTCTGATGCACAAACATTCGGGTCGGCTACCAGTCCTAATTCCGGTGTTGGGAATACCTGAATTGTCAGGGTCATACTGTCGTGCCCACAACCGAAGGTATAGAGCGTGGCTGTATAAGTACCCGGGGTGTTGAAAATTATGGAGACCGTGTCGCTCAGAAAGGTATTGCCGTCTGAAAATTGCCAAAACACAGGAGCCCCCTCGGTAGATTCACTATACAGGATCACCGGACTGCCGACACAGCGGGGGGTAGCAGGGATGCCGATTAAAGCATTTACGGCGGCGGGATGGACTACCACTTCCTGATAGGCAGTATCGGAGCTACAGGCGTTGGAGGATACCAGCCAGATACCGATAGTGTCAGGATTGTCCTGAGCATAAAACTGAAAAATGGAAGATATTCCCGCTGTTGCAGTTCTTATTTCTCCCGTTGAGGTGTAATAGGTATTGCTAAGCGGATATTGGGTGCTTAAAAGAGAAGCTTCGAGCATGGAGCCGGAGCATATTTCGCTGGAGGAAATGGCAAAATCGGCCACGGGGTTGGGCAGCACCTTTATGAATTGCTGCGCTTCATAAAACCCGCAGCCCCCCGGCACACTCAGTCTAATAGGGAATATGGTATCGGAAAGGCCATCCGGATAGGTGATCGGTGGGGGAGAGTAGCCATAAAAGCTTTGGCCCGGGCCGCTTTCCCAGAGATAATGATTGTGCTGTGCATCACTGAGATTGATGAATTGAACCGTAAGCGGAGCGCAGCCGGCATTCGGTTGTGCTATAAATTCCACCGCTCCCGGTGGCAATGGCGCCGGAATTTCAATGGTAGCAGAATCTCTTATGGTGCATAATGGCAGGCCCGTTACCGGATGGACATTATAGGCTACATACTGCAGCAAATAGGTTCCAGGAAGGCTGTAGCTGGCGGAAAGGGTGTTTGCGATGCCGTTCCCCCAGTCAATGTCATAAACTACTCCGCCAACAGCATTGGGTAGAAGATTGATTGACTCTCCCTGGCAAGCAGTATCCCTGTCGAGTTGGAACCCTGACACCGGTAATGATCTCACCACCACTGTCAGCTCGTCGCTTCTGCAACCGGGTGGGAAGCTTGGGTTGGTGTACAGATAGATATAGGCAGAATCGCGTTTAAGGAGCTGAAGATCAATCGTATTTCCGGAAACACCCGTGCCGGTAAAGAAACCGCCCGGTGAAAATCCTGTGATTTCTACGGATGATTCCGTTTCACAAACATAAATATCGGCGCCTGCCTCAATACTGTCGGAAGGCGCTACCTGAATGGAAATGGTATCGCGATCCAGGCAGATACCCACTCCTCTGGTATAAACCAGTGCAAAAACACCGGGATTCACCGGATTAAACCAGGTCTGTCCCTGAAAGTTAAACAGATGTTCGCCGGTCCAGTAACCGGTGGAGTCACTTGCCCAAAGCGGAAAGGATGGACTTTGTGTGCAAAGGGCTGTGTCGGGAGAAAGGATATCAACTTCTTTGGGATAAATGACGAGCAGGGTGGTAGACACAGTTGTGTCAGTACAAGTGTTCTGCACAGTTGCCACCACATTAAAGGGACTGTTGGCCGCTGTAAGGGGAAAGGGGAAGCTGTCGATTACGACATTATTTATGGTGTAAACTGCCTCCGGCTCGAACGTGGCAGGGGTATAGTTCCAAAGCAGACACTCAATGGATGGCGTGTCAATGGTAAGCGTAATCGGTTTGTCAATTTTCAGCAACAAGGTATCGGCACGGCGGCAGATGCCGTAGTCGCGAAATGCGATGAATCGATAAACACCGGGAATGTTTTGAACAAAAAAAGTATCCTGCGGGGTAATCTTTAACCCGGCTCCGGTCCAGATTACCGGCAGATTGGCCTTTAATCTCATGGTGTCTGAGTTCACGCAGATTGCCAGGCGAGAAGTATCAGGAGACAATATTTCCACCTCACGGGCAGTCTCCACGAGAAAGGTATCCTTCAGCAGCTGGTATTTGCAGGTATGGATCAATTCGGCTTCAACATAATAGGGTGTAGTGCTGACAGGAAGCATGACGGGAAACGAGTCGGCCTGTATGCCATTGATCCGGTAAATGGCCTCCGGAATAAAAGGAGATGGCGTATAGGAAAGGTCCAGGCAGGTGTCACGTTGGGGTGAAAGGGAAAGTGTGGGCGGTTCCACTACCTCCACCTTCAGGGTCACGGTATCCGGTTGCCGACACAGGTTGTCAGCCTTGAGCTTGATTTCATAGGTTCCCGGTTCAATAAAAAGAATTCTTGCCACACTGGTATCTGCTGGATTTGGATTTGGATACCAGAACCAGTTTTGTTGACCATCCCCCAACCAGGAGTAAAAATCTTCAAATAATGAGACACTCCCGTCAAGCCTGATGATAGACCAGGGCTCTTCAAAGCAAACCCGGTAATGCAGGTTTCCTAATTGTGTGGCTCCTGAATCGATCACAGCATTGGCTTGAGTAGCATTTAAAGCGGCAATTAATGTGGTGCGGCAAACGGTGTCACACACATTACCGGCGCAATATCTCAGCGTTTGTACACCTGCTGAGTCCCATTGATAGTTTACCTGGTTTCCCAACAAAAACGTGCTGTCCTGAACCAGCCAAGACTGATAATTAAGGCTTTTATCTGAACAAGGAACATCTTCTCCGGTTCCAATAAATTTAACCGGCTCACCCAGGCAAGCTATATAAGAATCCACATGGAAGTTAGCCTTGGGTGGATTTCGCAATGTTAGTATAAACGCACTGTTGGTGGGCTCTATGGAGGGTAAGGTATAGTGTGTTCGCAAAATGATGATATGGAAGCCCTGGTAGGTACAGGAGTCGGCAAATTCGGTCAGATCGTAAAAATGAGTCTGCGGCGGCGGATTAATACTGCCCGGGATGATGGTAGGATTGGAATTGTCGCCCCAGTCGATTTCGAAATAATCAACAAATGCCAGGTTACTGTAGGTGGTGTCTATCACGATCTTTACACACGCCTCCATGGTGTCTGCCGTAACACACAGGTATTGCTTGCCATCGCAGGCAGAAATCGTAGGATTGCTGTTCTGGGCCAGCACAGATCCTTGACCTGCGAGTAAAAGCAAGAACAAAACAGTGGTAATACCTTTCAGGATATACAATGTTTACGACAATTTTGTACTTGTAAAAAATTCTGTGCAAATCTATAAAATAACTTTAATAAGTAATAAATTTATAATTATAGCCACCAAAAAGTGGTCATGAAAAAAATCTTTCCAAAGATATCTTATTGCCTGATTTTGCCTTGAGTTTAATTTGCAGAATTTAACTTTGCCGGATGAACAGTTGTTTTTTAAGTCCACCAGATCGAGCATTTTTAGAAAAGGCCCGGGCAATATTGAGGAAGTTGGGCTTTGTTTACAAGCAGACTATGGCGGTTCCGGGCAGGGTAGATGTTGCAGAGCAAGCGCACTTTTGGGAACAATTAGAGCCGTTTTTGGCGGAAACCGAGGCTGACGAGGTTGTTTTTTTTTATAGATGCGGTACACCCCCAACACAATAGTGGCCCATCTATTTTTGATTTTTCATTGCTTCCACCACCGCCATAGACAGCAGCGGTAATCCAATTTTGGCCCGAAATTCATTGATTGTGTCCTCATCGCCTTCCCAGGGTTTTACCCCCCCGTTTTCTGAGGGTCTTAGGTCGGTAAGATACCGTTGCGGTTTGCCCAGGGAGAGCCTGCAGCGATCAAATAATACCGCGTAGTTGATCCAGGGCGTTTCTCCATCCGCACAGGATTTTTCGACTATGGGAAGCCAGTTCATATACTCAAGGATTACGCCTGAGTTTAGGAGGATGCTTAAGGCGGCGTGACAGGCACTTTCCCCGAATTCAGATTTCTTGGGCCAGCCAGTTTTGGCAAGCATTGGTTGCAGCACTGCAAAATGCTCGTCGCGCTTTTTTTGAATGACCGCATAGGACAATGGTTGCATTTCATAGAGCTCGCTTTCCAACTCCGGATGGTAGCCAGACAGGGCATTCAATCCCGTCAGGTAACCCATCGATGTGAGTTCGCCGGAAGCACTGCGTTCATCCAGGCGCAGAGAATCCAGTAGAAAGGAGTATCCCGGATATTTGAGTTTACTGTACTTGTCGCGTATTTTTTGATCCAGAAGGCTCCAGCGGTTGTCTTTGTGGAGCACCTCAAAACGTGGGTCAAATTGCACGATTATTCCGCTACCATACCCTTGGTTAAGTTTTATCAACCACTTATTCAAAAAAGAAAAAGCCTCTGAATAGCGCTCTTCTTCCACGGCTTTTAGTGCATTTCTATAAAAGATACTGGCTAGATCCAGGCGAGATTGCCGGATCTCCGCACGTCGGTTCAAAATCCTGCCTTCCTCTGTACTGTTGGGCCGGAAGAGCTCTTTGCTGCTCATCGCCAGCGGAATAAACCGGAATGCGGGAAGCTTGTGCGTTTCTGTCAGGCATTTAAACACGGACTGCATCCGGTTTTGGGACAAAGCCAGATTTTTAGTTCCAATGCTGTCGGTATGGCCAGATATTTCAAAAACCAGATCCGGATAATTCCTGGCAAATCCGGCAAAAGAGTCTAAAACAGTTTTGTGCGCTTCGGTCAGGGCAAAAGCATCATTTTGAAACAACAAAGTTTGATTATCCATTTGGGGGGGGATCCCCAATGAAACGGGATCATAGCGGCTGCAATAATAGAAGGCGCTGTCAGAAACCGCCGATACCGAAGGAATTTCGGTCACGGAGACTTTATCCACAAAATACTTGACCTGCACATAACTCCGGTTTTGATGCCAGTGATGATCCTCAAACACGCCGATCATAAGGTAATTGCTGGTGCAAAGTGGCCTGATGCGCCACTTCACGGGATACCAGGTGTCATACAGTACGGTATCTATTTTGAGGAATGGAAGAATTACTTCAGTTTGGCCCAGACCATGCATTTTGAGGTTTTGAGGCAATAATGCGATGCCTATATGACTGGCCCAATCGGGATCGGACCGCTTTTTGCTCTCAATGTGAATCCAAAAACTTACCTCATACAATTGCCCCACCTGCATGGGTTGCGTGGTCCGGGCAGTTAGATAAGTAGCCCCTTCATGGATATTGCCCCCGCATTCCGGGTGATACCACATTTCAATCATCGCCTTGCCCTCCTTCGGAATCATTTTATCAAATGGATTGCCCAGATATTTATTATCAT
>JAUSMG010000225.1 GCA_030645295.1 Saprospiraceae bacterium
AGCGCGACCAAAACCGTAGTGGTTACGCACCACGTCCCCACATTTATGCACTACCCCGAAAAGTACAAAGGCAGTGCCTTGAACGAAGCTTTTGTGGTGGAATTATTTGAGCTGATTGAAACTACAGAACCCGATTTTTGGCTTTACGGACACCATCACCACAATACGCCTGATTTTGTAATAGGCAAAACTCAAATGATCACCAACCAGTTGGGTTATGTGCAACATGGGGAACATCGATTGTTTGATTTTAAAAAGACGATAAGTGTATGAATGAATTGGATAAGAATGCAGTTCGTGCAATTTACCGCCGAGCCTCCACTCCGAATATCAAGCAGTTGTGTCATTCTGAGCGTAGCGAAGAACCCGATTCCGAAGGCTTTGTTTTTGCGGGCTTCGCCCTCGGGTTCTTCGCTACGCTCAGAATGACACGCGCTTCTTGGTATGTGGACCTGACGCTCAGAGGTAACCGTTGAGGTGAAACACAAGCAAAGAATTTACAGAAAAAAAGAACAATTGAAAAGAAAAATCAATTGATAATCAACAGATTGGAAAATTCTTCTTTGCAAGGTTCTTTGCAAAAATGTAAACTTAAAGACCGTCATAAAAATGAACAAAAACGCATCAGACCATTTCGGGGAAGTGGTTAGTTCCATTTTGGAACATGCCATGAATAGCGAATGAATTAGCGTTGGGATGTATCTGCAACTTGTGCAAAAGTTGCACAAGTTGCAGATCACTTCGAGGATTCCCTCGAGGAGATAAGTCCTGAACAGATTTCCCCGCCGCTCTTGGTGTTTTCACCAAGTGCAAAGTGGAGTGAGTGCTCATGCTTAACAGCCCACCGGAGTTGCACTTGGTGAAAACACCAAGCGCGGCGGGGAATGATCACCAACCAATTGGGTTATGTGATGCATGGCGAACATCAATTGTTTGATTTTAAAAAGACGATAAGCGTATGAGTGAATTGGATAAGAATACAGGAGTGCAATTTACCGCCGAGCCTCCCTTCACATATCAAGAAGCGCGTGTCATTCTGAGCGTAGCGAAGAACCTGAGGGTGTAGCCCGAAAATACAAAACCTATATCCTCGGATTCTTTGCAAAGAAAAGCAAATTGATAATCAACAAGTTATAAGATTCTTCTTTGCAAGGTTCTTTGCAAAAATGTAAACTTAAAGTTCGCCATAACAATGAACAAAAACGTATTAGATCATATCGAGGGCTTCCTCGATATGATATAATCTCTGGAGAATTTGATAAAACCCAATCTTTATTATGGCGAATTCGCCACAATTAAAACCATCGAATTCGATGCCTTTAACGTACAAAGTGGTCGAATTCGACCACTTTAAAATAATAGTTGAATGATGGCAAACCGGAATCCCAGGTTTTAACTCCATCGAATTCGATGGAATTAAAAGTTAAAGGTGGCGAATCCGAGACCTTTAAAACCACAAACCAACCAAACCCACTACGAAATAGGCAGTTCGGGATTTATTCACCGGGTGACTCAAAGTCACCCGGTGAATAAATCCCGAACACCATCGAAAATACCAACAACACCAAAACCTTAAACGAACCCAATAAGAAAAAATAAGATGGCGAATACTGAAAATACAAAGGCTTTTTATGGTGCTGCTATTCCGAGTGATTGGGAGGTGGTACCACTTGAAAAGGTAGTGCTGAAACCTATTGTCTATGGTATAGTTCAGGCTGGCCCTGAAATTGAAAACGGAGTACATTATATAAAAAGCACTGATGTTGGAGGTGAAATTATAGTTAATAAACTTAGCAAAACCTCCAAGGAAATTGCGGCTAAATACAACAGGTCTGAAGTTTTTCCAGGGGACATAGTTTTTTCACTTAGAGGAAATATTGGCGAACTAAGTATTGTTCCAGAAGAATTGTCAGTAGCCAATCTTACTCAAGGCACAGCAAGAATATCTGTAGATATAAGCAGGTTTAGCAGCAACTTTATTAAATACGTTTTGCACTCAACTACCGTATTTAAAAATATTATTCAAGTATCAAAAGGAAGTACTTTTAGTGAAATATCGTTAGGCGAACTACGCAATATAGAATTACCCCTACCACCCCTTCCCGAACAACGCGCCATAGCCCAAGTCCTATCCCTCATGGACCGCGCCATCAACACCAACAACCAACTCATAGCCCAAAAAGAACTGCGGAAAAAATGGCTGATGCAGGAATTGCTGACGGGGAAGAAGCGGTTGCCCGCCTTCGCTAAGGCTACTGCGGGTAAAAGTGTGGTTGAAAGCGGGTGGAAGGAATATCACTTAGGAGAAATGTTTACGGAAAGAAACGAAACCAAGTATTTCGACTTGCCATTGCTCTCTGTTGGCCAAAATGGCATTTATCCGCAGTCTGACTCCATCAAAAAGGATACTTCAAACGAAGACAAATCCAAATACAAAAGAATCTGCCCAGGTGATATTGGGTACAATACCATGCGAATGTGGCAAGGACGAAGTGCCCTTTCTGATTTAGAAGGAATTGTAAGCCCTGCTTACACCATTGTAACACCAAAGAAAAACGCCGATTCATTGTTCTTTTCCTACCTCTTTCAAATGCCGAAGTTGACAAACCTATTCTGGCGTAACTCGCAAGGGTTGGTTGACGATACATTGAATTGTAAATTCAAGGATTTTTCGATTGTCAGAGTTTTCCTTCCGACAACAAAAGAAGAACAAACCGCCATCGCCCAAGTCCTCCAAACTGCCGACAAAGAAATCCAGCTCCTCAAGGCCAAAACGGAGCGGCTAAAGGAGCAGAAGAAGGGGATGATGCAGGTGTTGTTGACGGGGAAGAAGCGGTTGAAAATTGAGCCACAAACTTGAAAGCAAGAACCAAGGTAGCCGCAGCGCGGCGAAATATTTGTAGATAAGGAACGAATGAAAGGGTTGGAGGTGCAGCGCACCGTAACATATTGCGGTGCGCTGCACCTCCAACCAAAAAACATCTCTGTTTGGCTACAAATATTACGGGGCGCTGCCCCTGTGTAAACCAACTTCCATTGAAAATCAAGGCGTTATATGATGTCTGGTTTGGAGAATTACGCTTGATTTTTAGATGGACTTTAGACAGACTTTAGATGAACTTTAGATAAACATACGCTCATAATCGTTTGATAATAAAGAGATAGAATATGACAACAGCAGCATTAGAAAGCACCCTTCAACAGCTTCGCAACCTCACTGCCGAAACAGAGGTGGTTGAGTTTAAGGAGGCCAAGAACACGTATGATTTTACAAAACTGGGCAGATACTTTTCTGCATTGAGCAACGAAGCCAACCTGAAAGGTAAGCCACATGCCTGGCTGGTTTTTGGCATTGAAAATAAGCAGCATAAAATGGTGAATAGCCAGTTTCGTCCCAGGCGCAAAGATCTGGACAGTTTAAAGGGAGAGATTGCCAACAAGACCACGAATCGAATCACTTTTATTGAAATTTATGAACTGCCTTTTCCAGAAGGCAGGGTAGTAATGTTTCAGATTCCCGCTGCGCCCAAAGGTTTTCCAGTGGCATTTGAAGGTCATTATTACGGAAGAGACGGAGAGGAACTAGCGCCACTGAATCTGGAAGAAATAGAGCGCATCAGAGCACAGGCTACTACGGAGGATTGGAGTGCCGTTATTGTTCCCGATGCTGGTCTGGTTGATCTGGACGAAGAAGCCATGCGGGTGGCAAGAGCCAATTTTATGAGCAAATTTCCTGAAAAGGCGGCAGAAGTGGAGGAGTGGGATGATCTCACCTTTTTGAATAAAGCGAAACTCGCCATCAAGGGTAAAATTACCCGAACCGCCATTATACTGCTTGGAAAAGAAGAAGCGGAGCATTTTATCAATCCGGCGGAAGCAAAAGTTCGTTGGCTGCTTAAAGATGGGAAGGGGAACGATAAAGATTACCTGATTGTGGGTTGCCCTATGTTACTCGCAGTGGACAAGATTTATGCAAAAATCCGAAACCTGAATTACCGCTACATCAAAGAAGGCACCCTTTTCCCCGAAGAGGTAAATCAGTATGAGCCTTACACGATACGAGAAGCATTAAATAATTGCATTGCCCATCAGGATTATACCAAACATGGCCGCATCAATGTGGTGGAAATGGAAGATCAGCTCATCTTTACCAATCTGGGTAGTTTCATTCCTGGAAATGTAGAGCGGGTCGAGTTTAAGAACAAGTTTAAGAATAAGTTTAAGAATAAGTTTCTTTTAAATGATTGGTTTTCATACACTTAAAAGGATTTATTTCCCGCCGCGCTTGGTGTTGTCACCAAGTGCAACTCCGTTGGGTTGTTAAGCCTGGGTACTCACTCCGCTTTGCACTTGGTGACAACACCAAGCGCGGCGGGAAATTCAATTAGTAATTATTAGTAAATTTATTAGTAAACAAGAAAAAGAAGTGCTTTGCTGGCACTTTAAGTTCTTCAAAATCAGGCCCTTAATACGCCAGAAAAATAAACATGTGATGGACACACCCAGTTTCAAAGAAGACCATATCAGCCTGATTCCCGCCTTACAGTTGCTGCAAAAGTTGGGCTACAGCTATCTGAGTCCGGGAGAGGCAGACAAGCTCCGGGGCGGCAAAACCAGCAATGTCTTGCTGGAGGATATTTTGCGCAAGCAATTGAAGGAGATCAATGCAGAGAAAAGAATCAGCTCCACCAAAACCACGTACATCAGCGATGCCAACATTGAAAACGGCATCCGGGCATTGAAAGAATTGCCCATGCAGGAGGGCTATATAATTGCCTCCGAGGCCTTGTACAATCTGATCACCCTGGGCAAGGCCTTTGAGCAAAGTTTTGATGGCGACAAAAAGAGCATCACGCTGCAATACATTGACTGGAAAAACCTGGAAAACAATGTATTCCATGTCACGGAGGAGTACAGCGTTATGCGCAGTACCAGCAAAGAGCATTACCGTCCTGATCTGGTGTTGTTTGTGAATGGCATTCCGTTTTGCATCATTGAGTGCAAACGACCCGACATGAAAGAGCCTTTGAAACAGGCCATCAGTCAGCACTTGCGCAACCAGCAGGAAGACGGCATTCGCGCCTTGTATGTGTATGCGCAGCTCACCCTGAGCCTGGCCACCCAACAGGCTTCCTACGCCACCAACGGCACGCCGGAAAAATTCTGGGCGCACTGGGAAGAAAAATTCCTGACCGATGCGGAGGCGGCTGCTTACCGGACTGATTTACAGGCTCTAAAGAATGAATCTTTATCCCTTGCGCAAAAAGACAAGCTGTTTTCAGACCGTTTTCGGTACGTCCGGGAATACTTTGACGCCCTGGAAACCGAGCACATTCTGCCCACCATTCAGGATGAATATTTGTACGGCCTGTGTCGCCCGGAACGCCTGATGGACCTGGTGTTCAATTTTGTGCTGTTTGATGATGGAGCAAAGAAAATCGCTCGTTATCAGCAGTTTTTTGCCATTAAAAAAGCCATCCAGCGCATTTTAAGTATTGAGAATGGTAAAAGAAAAGGCGGTGTCATCTGGCATACCCAAGGCAGCGGCAAGTCTTTAACCATGGTCATGCTGGCGCAGGCGATTGCCATGCAGCCGTCTATCCGAAACCCTAAAATTGTGTTGGTTACAGACCGAACGGATTTGGACGATCAGATCACCGGCACTTTTCGAAAATGTGGGCGGATTGTAGACAATGCCACCACAGGTCAAAGGCTGGTGGAACTGCTGGAAAGTAAAAGAGATGCAGTGGTCACGACCATTATCAACAAATTCGTAGCGGCTATAAAGAAAATCCGCCAGCCCCTGGAGAGTCCCGACATATTTGTACTGGTAGATGAAGGCCATAGAACCCAGCATGGCACGTTCAATGTCGAGATGCAAAAGACCTTGCCCAATGCCTGTTTCATTGCCATGACCGGGACGCCGCTGTTCAAAAAAGACAAAAGCACGGCGGCGAAATTTGGGGGTATTATTGATGCCTACACGGTTACCCAGGCTGTAAAAGACAAGGCCGTGGTGCCGCTTTTGTATGAAGGAAGGCTGGCGCGGCAAACCGTCAATGCAAGTCCGCTGGATACCTTTTTCGGTATGGTTTCAGAACCCTTGACCGAATACCAGAAAGCGGATTTCAAGAAGAAATTCAGCCGGGCGGACCAACTGAATAGCGCGGAGCAAAAAATGTATGCCATCGCCTGGAATATCAGTTTGCATTATCGGAATAACTGGCAGGGCACACCCTTCAAAGCACAATTGGTATGTGATAAAAAGGTGAATGCCATTCGCTACAAAGAACTATTGGATGAGATTGGGATTGTAAGCAGTGAAGTCTTAATCTCCTCCATGGACGAAAGGGAAGGGGAAGACAGTGCTTATTCCAAATCCACGGAGCGGGAAAACAAGTTCTGGAAAAAAATGATGGACGAACACGGCAATGCAAAGACCTATGAAAAGAACCTCATCGGCCGGTTTAAAAAACAGAAAGACCCGGAAATCATTATTGTAGTGGACAAGCTGCTCACGGGATTTGATGAGCCTAAAAACACCGTATTGTACCTCACCCGAAACTTGCAGGGCCACAAACTATTGCAGGCTATTGCCCGGGTAAACCGTATTTATGCGGATAAGGAATTTGGGTATATCGTTGATTATTACGGCGTTATTGAAAATCTGGATGATGCTTTGGAGTTGTATTCCTCCTTTGAAGATTTTGATGCCGCTGATTTGGAAGGCACCTTGATCAATATAGCAGATGAAATCAAAAAACTGCCCCAGAAGCATTCGGATTTGTGGGATATTTTCAAGACCGTTGCCAACAAACGGGATGCGGAAGCCTATCAGTTGCTGTTGAAAGATGAAGCCATCCGGGTACAGTTTTATGATAAGTTGGCAGTCTTTGCCAAGGGCTTGAAACTAGCGCTCTCCGCTGTTCAATTCTACAAAGAAGTAGAAGAAAAAACCATTGATCGGTACAAGGCAGATTTGACCATGTTCCTGAAACTTCGCCTGGCTGTAGTGGAACGGTACAGCGATACCATTGATTACCGACAATATGAAGGGCAAATCCAGAAACTGATTGATACCCATATCACCAGCGAAAAGGTGGAAACCATTACGGAACTGGTGGATATTTTCGATAAAGAGAAGTTTCAGGCAGAAGTTGAAAATACCACCGGGAAAGCAGCCCAAGCGGATAAAATTGCCAGCAGAACGGCCAAACATGCCTCGGAGAAAATGGAGGAAGACCCGGCCTTCTACAAAAAGTTTTCGGAGATGCTGAAAGAAACCATTGCCGATTATGAGGCCAAGCGCATCAACGAAGCCCAATACCTGAGCAAGGTGCAGGAAATAATGGAAAATGTGCTGGCGCATACCGACAGCGATATTCCGGAGGTATTGAGTGGGAAAGAGGCGGCCAAGGCGTTTTATGGATTGACGGTGGAGTCGCTCAATGAAAAATTGCAAGACCCCATCGTGAGAAAGTCAATTGCCACGGAGACCGCTTTACAGGTGGATGATCTGATAAAAGAGGCGGTGCTGGACCATGGCAAACCCATAATTGACTGGCAATACAAAACCAACATCACGGGCAAACTGCTTATCGAAATTGGCGACTATTTGATTGACGAAGTGAGGGATAAATACAGCATTAATTTGACCTTTGGAGAGATGGATGAAATTGCAAACAAGTGTATTGAGGTAGCCAAAATTAGGTACAAGTGAGTATAGAACACATTCAGTTTGGTTCAAAGAGGATTGATTTTCGTCTGGAGTATTCCGATCGAAAATCCCTGGGCATTACGGTCAAACCTGATCTGGATATTTTGGTGCGAGCCCCCATGGATACAGCGATGGACAAGATTAAGGAGAAACTACGCAAGAAAGCCCCCTGGATACTTAAACAGCAAAGTTTCTTCCTTTCCTTTCATCCGAAAACGCCTGCGAGAAAATATGTCAGTGGAGAAACGCATCTTTATTTAGGTAGGCAATACCGTTTGAAGGTTGAAATCAGTGAGATTGAATCGGTTAAGCTGAGCGGAAAATTTATTGAAATCAAAACACCGGATAAAGCGAAGGTCGAAGCATTGCTCAAAGGTTGGTATTTAAATAGTGCGAAGACAAAATTTCAAGTCATTGCCAAAGGGCTCATCAGCAAGTTTGAAAAATACAAAGTGGAGCCGAGCGCTATGGTTCTGAGAGACATGCCGACCCGTTGGGGGAGTTGCACCGCAAAAGGAAAAATCATTCTGAATCCGGAGTTGATTAAAGCCCCCAAAGGCTGTATTGAGTATGTGATTATACATGAATTGTGTCATTTGATCCATCACGACCACACTCAAAAATTCATAGATTTACAGACCAGGGAAATGCCGGACTGGGAGAAATGGAAATCAAAATTGGAAAACTTGCTGGCATAAACTGGCTTGCCTTGAAATATTCTTGCACAAAACGCATACAATAAAGCAATAGTCAAGATTAAAAAGCCAAATTCCAGCATTGATATCCAAAGGAATTGATCCGCCACAAAAAATGAACAAATCCCTCCACACCACCACAACCCGCCTCTCCATCCAGCCCCTCACCGATACCGACCATCATTTTATCTATGAACTGGTCAATACAGCGG
>JAUSMG010000230.1 GCA_030645295.1 Saprospiraceae bacterium
AGACATGTCCAAAGTTACTGCTCAAATAGGTCAAAAACATTATATCACTACCATTCGCAGTTCAGGTAACGAGATCGTTGCAGACGAACCGCGTGCGGAGGGCGGCGAAGATGCCGGGTTTGCGCCCGACGAATTGTTGGCTGCTTCCTTGGCAGCATGCACCAGCATTACCCTGCGGATGTATGCCGACCGCAAAGCATGGCCAATGGAATCCGTGGAGGTTGAAGTCAATTTTGAACGCGACTCTGTGGCAAAAACATCCACCATTGTGCGAAGAATCAAATTTTTCGGAACTTTGGACGACGAACAAAAACACCGTCTGCTTCAGATTGCCGACAAGTGCCCGGTTCATTTGGTACTCACCCACCCGATCACCATTCAAACCGCTTTGGCATGAGCAATAAAAAATCTTGTTACAAAAAACGGAGCCCGTAATTTTACGCCATGGAAATCGCTGTCACCAATGGCATAACGGTCACCGTTGAGACCAACTACCTGCCGCATCACTCCGATCCTCGAGAGGATAGATTTATTTTTGGCTATCATATCATGATCGAAAATGGTAGTTCACACACGGTACAACTGCTTAGACGTCACTGGTATATCATTGACGCTGCGGCACAGATCCGTGAAGTAGAAGGAGAAGGGGTAGTAGGCGAACAGCCAATATTGTCCCCTGGCGAGCGCTATGAATACGCTTCATATTGCGATCTCAGCACTGAAATGGGCAAGATGCGCGGCCATTACCTCATGACCCGTAGCGAAGAGGACTTGCTTTTCAAAGTGGAGATCCCGGAGTTCAGGATGATCGTACCGAGTAAACTTAATTAATGTGGTCAATGTGGCAAATGTGCAGACTAATGGACATTTTGACATTAGACATTGGATTTGCACTCTAAAATTTTGAAAATCAAGCACTTGCTGAATCGTGTCAAACGTCCAGTGTCAAAATGTCCAGTAGTCTGAAACATTTACCACATTAATTATTATTCCTTCAGCAATTCCAGTTGCCCAGCCGTTTTCAGGAGTTTCAATACTGCCAGTTTGTAACTAAAGACCTGCTGCCAATAGTTTGTCTCGGCTTCAGAGAGCGCTGTTTGTGCATTGAGCAGGTCCGTAAGTGAGGCTACCCCTTCTTTATATTGTAGCACCAGTTTATCTGTGATTTCACGGGCAAGCGCCACATTGTCGCTTTGAGAACGCAGCGTGCGCAGGCTTGTACCCAATTGCTCCCGGGCTTGTCGGAATTCAAGCGCTTTGGCTCCATTGAGTTGGCGAAGGTCTTGCTCAAGTTTTTGTGCTTCCAATTTGTACACCCATGCTTTGTTGTGTACCCGGAATCCGTCGAAAATCGGGATTTTAAGTTTCACCCCTGCACCGGCGGCCCCATACCACTGACGGTCAATGTCAAAAAAATTGATGTCGGAGCGAAAACCCTGTGCCGAGAGGATCGCGTAGGCGCTGAGACTTGGTAAAGCTTCAGCAATGGCACTTTTGCGTTGAATGTTCAGCAGATCAAGATTGTGGACCAGCAGCTTACTTTCTGTAGTAGTCTCAGGGTCAAGGGAAAGGCTTTGCCAGCGCGCAGAGTCCGCAGCCGGTGATCCAATTTCCGCACTAAGGTCAAGGACTTGATCCAACGGAAGTCCACAAAGAAACAAAAGCGTCTGACGCAGGCTGCTGATGCCTGTAAGCAGATTTTGGCGTTGTGTTTCCAGATTGGTCTTGGCCACCCTGATCCGTTTTACATCGGTTGGGACGGCATATCCGTTGTCCAGTTGGAGTTGCGCCATCCCTTGCAGCGCTTCTAATTTTGCCAGATTGGCGTCGACTGCGCGGAGCAGTTGTTCCATCTGTAAAGTCTGATAAAATACAGACGATGTATTATAAATCACCTCATATTCAGAGCGTTCAATGAGCAAATCGCTGATGTCCCGGGTAGACTTTAGCGCTGGCAAATTGCGCCGCGCGGCCTCATTGATGAGATTTTGCTGAAGCATCACATTGCCGCTGAGCTGCCATGGTTGACCAAACTGTGCTGGAACATAGGTGCCTTCCGGCTGATTGAAAATCTCGCCGGGCAACAACTGGGTGGGGATCAGCGGCCAATAATCCAGGTTCACACCCGCGCCAATTTGCGGAAATCCTTCGCTTCGGGCTTCCTTCACGCGGCGTTCCAGTATTTGGCGATCAATCCTGGCTTTTTGAATTTGGGCGCTGTTTTCGAGCGCAAGCCGGAGGCTTTCACCCAATGCAAGTGGGCGAGCCGTGGGTGGTGTGGAAGGCTGCGCCGTTATATTGCCCACCACAAGCATAAGCAGCAGGAGGAATGTCAAAATTTTCATGGCACGAAGGTAGAGAACTATAAACGATGCGGACCAAACCTACTGCTCAAAACCGCAAGTGCTTAACTGTCATGCTTTTGTTCATCAATTGCTTAAGCGAGTCCACGCCGATGGCAAGATGGGTTTTGGTGAATTGAGTCGTCACCATCCTGTCACTGGCCTCGGTCTTGATGCCCTCCCGGGTCATGGGCATATCACTGACGAGCAGGAGCGCGCCAGCAGGCATTTGATTTTTGAATGCAGCCACGAACAAAGTAGCCGTTTCCATGTCAATCGCAATGCAGCGTAGATCACGGAGTTTTGCCTTGAAGTCTTCACGATGTTCCCACACGCGTTTGTTGGTGGTATAAACCACGCCCGTCCAGTAATCGCGCTCGTGTTCGCGGATGGTGGTCGACACCGCTTTTTGCAAGGCAAAAGCGGGCAAAGCGGGCACCTCCGGGGGCAGGTAGTCATTGCTTGTCCCTTCGCCCCGTATGGCTGCGATGGGCAGAATAAGGTCGCCGTTGTGATTTTTGCCTGTTTTGAGGCCGCCGCATTTTCCTAAAAAGAGCACCGCCTTAGGTTTGATGGCTTCTAATAAGTCGATCACCAGACCTGCATTGGGACTCCCGATGCCAAAATTGATGATCGTGATTCCCCCGGCAGTGGCTGCTTGCATGGGTCGGTCGAGGCCGAAAACAGGCACATCGTGCTGTTCGGCAAAGTCCCTGACGTACCCGGCAAAATTGACCAGCAGGATATACTCGCCAAACTGGTCGAGCGAAAGCCCCGTATACCGCGGCAACCAATCGCGGACGATGGAGGCTTTGGAGGCTTTTTCAATGGCAAAGTTCTCTTGCCACAATTGATCCAATTCTGCCTGAGAAAGCGTGCGGGGTGGTTTCTCGTTCTTTTTCATAATGCGGATGTTTACGTTTCGCGAAAGTCTTGCAAATCTGCGGGTTTGAGAAAATATTTTTAGAGGGCTGTCAATTTAGTTATGCAGAGCGAAACGCCAGCAGTTTTTTTGTTCAATACTGCAAATTCAAAAACCGCTCTATCTTTCGCCCCTTCAATCTAAAATCTAAAACTCTTCCTTGTATGGCAAACCTTTGGGTACGAAAACCTCTTTCCCAACTTTTGGCGCAAGCCGCAGACTCTGAAAAAGGCCTGAAACGCACACTTAGCGCATGGAATCTTGTGGCACTTGGCATTGGAGCCATCATTGGCGCCGGTCTTTTTGTGCGCACCGCCGCCGCAGCCGCAGAAGCAGCTGGTCCTTCCGTAACACTTTCTTTCATAGTGGCCGCTATCGGCTGCGCATTCGCAGGTTTGTGTTATGCAGAGTTTGCAGCTATGATCCCCATCGCAGGCAGTGCCTACACCTATGCTTATGCTACGATGGGCGAATTTGTGGCCTGGATCATCGGTTGGGCACTGATTATGGAATATGCCCTCGGCGCAGCTACGGTTTCCATAGCCTGGAGCGAATACCTGAACAAACTTTTGGGTGGGGGCATACCTTATGAATGGTGTCACGGTCCTATGGAAGGGGGCTTCATGAATGCTCCTGCGCTCATCATTCTGCTCGCCCTCACGTTGATATTGATCAAAGGCACCCAGGAATCGGCATTCATAAACGCCATCATTGTGGCGATTAAGGTCTCCATCGTGCTTATTTTCATCGCTGTGGGCTGGCAGTTCATTGATCCTTCCAACCATACCCCCTACATGATTCCTGAAGGCACTCCCGGCCATGAAGGGGTATTCAAACATGGTTGGGGCGGTGTGCTGGGTGGCGCAGCCATCGTTTTTTTCGCATTCATTGGATTTGATGCGGTTTCCACCGCTGCCCAGGAGGCAAAAAATCCAGGGCGTGACATGCCCATCGGGATATTGGGTTCTTTGGCGGTTTGCACGGTGCTTTACATCCTATTCTCCTATGTCCTCACGGGAGTAGCCAACTGGACTGAATTTGCAGGGGCAGGTAAAGAAGCGTCCGTGGCATATGCCATCCAGAACCACATGCCCGGCTACGAGTGGCTGGCAACGGCGGTCACAGTCGCTATTCTGGCGGGTTTTTCTTCAGTAATCCTGGTGATGCTGATGGGCCAAAGCCGGGTCTTCTATTCCATGGCAAACGACGGCCTTATCCCTAAAGTGTTTGCCGAACTGCACCCAAAATTCCGCACGCCCTACAAGTCCAATATGTTGTTGTTCCTGTTTGTAGGCGCATTCGCGGCCTTTGTACCGGGCAATGTAGCAGGCGACCTTACTTCCTTTGGCACACTCCTGGCCTTTACCTTGGTGAGCATCGGGGTATTGTTCATGCGCCGCTCCAATCCTGAGCAACACCGCCCATTCCGTACTCCCTGGGTACCAGTGGTGCCTATTCTAGGAGCGCTGATCTGCCTGGGTATGATCGTCGCCATAGATCCATTCACCCTCAAAGCAGCGTTAGCCTGGATGATTTTCGGCTTCCTGGTTTACTTTGGCTACAGCCAACGCAACAGCAAATTGCAGAAGTAAGTGATAAGTGATAAGTGATAAGTGATAAGTGATAAGTGATAAGTGATAAGTGATAAGTGATAAGTGATAAGTGATAAGTGTTTAGTGATAAATGATAAATATTTACGCCGCGTCCGCTTTTGGTGGGCGCGGCGGATTTTTAAGAGAAACTACCAAAGCTCACCACCAAACACTTACCACCAAACACTTACCACTTACCACTAATCACTTACCACTAATCACTTACCACTAATCACTTACCACTAATCACTTACCACTAATCACTTACCACTAAAATGATCATATCTGCGATCGTCGCCACAGCCAAAAACAACGTGATCGGAAAAGACAATCAGATCCCCTGGTACTTGCCCGCGGACCTGTCTTATTTCAAAAAAACCACCCTGGAACACCATCTCATCATGGGGCGGAACTGTTTTCGGAGCATTGGCCGCCCACTGCCAAAGCGCATCAATATCGTGGTTACCCGCGACCCCTTCTTTACCGCTGAAGGCGTACTGGTGGCACATTCGCTGGAGGAAGCACTCGGGATTGCCTTCGATGGCGGGGAGGAAGAGGTGTTTATCATTGGAGGAGGGGAAATTTACCGGGAAACCGCCGATCTCTGGGATAGAATTTATCTGACAGAAGTAGATCTGGAAGCAGAGGGTGATGTATTCTTTCCCGAAACCGATCCGGAGGCTTGGGAGGAAATTTGGCAAGAGGCTCATCAACCCAATGAGAAGAACAAATGGGCTTACACTTTTAGGATTTTGGAGCGAAAAACAACGAAATAAGGGCTTTTAAAATATTTCAACCAAATCTTTGGATAAAAGACCTGCATTTTTCTATACTTTTGCACCTGAATTTCGTGGAGCAGGTTTGGGAAATTAGGATATTGAGAAATTGATTTTGTGTCGAACCAAAGATTTTATTCTCTGTGTTTCCAAACTCAATATCCCAAAAATCTGGATACCTTAATTTACCCGCGTACTATTCCTGAACTGCGGTTTCGTAATAAATCGTGCTTTACACACACCAATTCAAGTCTGGTTTTTTGAAACATGGAAAAGAAGCGACTGCTCCTTATCACGCAAGAACTCGCACCCTACACTGAGGGCACCGACATTTCTGAACTCGTGGGGAAACTGCCCAAATTTTTTGCAGACCAAGGTTATGAACTCCGCATCCTCATGCCCCGCTTCGGCGTGGTGAATGAACGCCGCCACCGGCTACACGAAGTGGTGCGCCTCAGCGGTATGAACATTATCGTGGACGATGACGATTACCCACTGCTCATCAAGGTGGCTTCGTTACCCGGCTCACGACTGCAGGTTTACTTCCTCGACAACGAGGAATTTTTCAAACGGAAAATGGTGTTCGAGGACGATAAAGGGGTCCCTTTCGAGGACAATCCTGACCGTGCAGCCTTTTTCTGCAAAGGCGCAATTGAGACGGTAAAAAAATTCGGCTGGCCACCTGACTATGTGATGTGCCAGGGCTGGATGACAAGCCTCCTGCCGCTCTACCTGCGTACCGCCTACAAGACTGAGCCCATTTTTGCCAATGCTCAGATCATTTACGGTGCGTACGACACACCACGCGAGCGGGAAGGCGGTGAGCGCTTTTTCGAAAAAGCGGCCATCAATAACCTGACAAAGAAGCACCTCGAGCCTTACCGGGATGGAGATGGCATTTCGATGCACAAAGGCGCGGCACATTATGCCGATGCCGTGATCATCGGCAGCGAATCACTCGACACCAGCGTTCCGTACCTGTCCGTAGCGGGCGACAAACCTGTACTGCCCTGGCAACCAGCCGACGAAGCGTTGCCTGGCTATCTTGAGTTTTTAAAATCGCTGACAGAGGGTGTAGCGGCATAACTGGATTAAATTCTGTTGATTTGGTTATTGGGGGGATTTGGTTATTCGAGCACCCGAGATTGGCCACCCAAATAACCAAATCACCCCATAACCAAATCATCATCTACACATGACCACATACATGAAACAAAGCCTCCCGGCGCTGGCCGGCATCCTTTTGACTGCCCTTGCGCTATGGGGTGGTTGCAAAAAGCCAAGTGCGCTGGGTGCTGGTTTGATCGACGCAGACGGATATGAAAATTATGTTTTTACGGATACTATTCAAGTACGCTGTACCATTGAACGTGAAGACAGTTCTTTGACCTCGGACCGCAGTTCTACCGCAGAATATTTTTTGTGTGGGGAGCTGAATGACCCTGAGTTTGGAACATCTTCATCCGAAATATTTGCCTTGATGCTGGGGGAAACGTTGAACCCTAATTTTGATACGACTACCCAGGCATTCGACAGCATTGTAATGTACCTACGGTATGCCCCTTCAGGCTTTTATGGCGACACGATGAATCCTGTGACCCTGAGGGTGTTACGGGTAGCGGATGGCAGTGAAATTAATGACAACAAAGATTATTACTCCACCAATACACTACCTGTCAACGATTCAGACGAACTTGGACGAGTGGAGAACTTTTTACCTAAGCCCACCAAGGTTGACAGCCTTTTTGATGGCATCAAAGGATCCTATTTAAGGGTCGTGCTGAAGCCTGAGTTTGGCCAGTACCTTTTCAACCTGGATAGTGCTTCATTTTCTGTTGATTCGCTTTTTTTCAAAGAACTGCGAGGCTTGAAAATAACATCTTCTTCAGGCGGCGCTTCGCCGGGTACAATGATGGCATTTGACCTGAACAACAATTCATTGAGCCGGATGCGACTTTTTTATCATGAAAAAGCGGATAGCACAGCGAAGAAATTTGACTTCCTTTTTGAGGGCGCAAACAAATTTACCCACTTTATTCATAACCATACCGGAAGTCCGGCCGGCCAATTGATCGGTCAACAGTACGCCGATGAAAAACTTTATGTTCAGGGGATGCATGGCCTCCGGGTGAAAGTAGAATTTCCCTATGCCCACTTACTGGACAATATTGCAGTAAACCAAGCCCAGCTTGTGCTAACGGTTGCCGACCACAATCCTTCGCTGGCTCCAGCCAGCCAATTGTTTTTCACACAATGGCAAGGTGATTCTGTTTTTGTACTCACCAGTGATGTGGCTTATTCCTTTGGCAGCAACCTCACGGGGGGCTTTCTTAGTTTTGGCGGAATGCCTAAAAAACTGGACGATAACGGCACTACCGTAACCCGGTATCGACTCACACTGAGTGAATTGTTCCAGCATATCGTGGATGACGACAATAGCACCAATACCAAAAACAGAACGGTCTATCTCGGTGTTTATCCCCGCAGCAGGGTAGCACATCGGGTTGTACTTTATGGCCCAAGAAGCTTGACCTTCCCAGCTAAATTAGAATTGACATACACCAAAGTCCAGTGAAGTAACCATAGAGTGATGGAGTGATGAAGCGATAAAGTGATAAATCCGATCACACCTTCGCTCCATCACTCCATCACTCCATCACCCCATCACTCCATCACCCCATCACTTCATAATTATGTGCGGAATTGTTGGTTATATTGGTCTGAAAAAGGCCTACCCAATTTTAATAAAAGGCCTCACCCGGCTCGAGTATCGTGGCTATGACAGCTCAGGCGTTGCCCTGCAAAACGGTTCACTCAGAGTTTTTAAAAAGAAGGGGAAAGTGGCTGATCTCGTGGAATTTGCGAAAGACAAAGACACGAGCGGTAACATCGGTATGGGCCACACCCGATGGGCAACCCATGGTAAACCAGATGACACCAATGCCCACCCACACACCAGCTGCAGTGGCAGGCTCGTGATCATCCACAATGGCATCATTGAGAACTACTCTGTGCTTAAAAGCGCACTCCTTCGCCTGGGCTACAATTTCAAAAGTGAAACCGATACAGAAGTACTGGTAAACCTCATTGAAGAGGTGCAGAAACAAGAGGATCTCCCCCTGGAAGAGGCTGTCCGTCAGGCACTTACGCAGGTCCACGGAGCATATGCCATTGTGGTGATGGACCGTGATGACCCAAACAAAATCGTAGCGGCGCGTAGGTCAAGCCCTTTGGTCATTGGCATAGGGATAGGCGAATTTCTAATTGGATCGGATGCCACCCCCATTGTGGAACATACGAAAAACGTGGTGTATCTTGAAGATGAGCAAGTAGCAACCTGTGCGCTTGGGCAGGAATTGAGCATCAAGACCCTGCGCAATGAGATCGCCACGCATACCGTCCACAAAATTGAAATTGAAATTGAGCAGCTGGAAAAAGGTGGTTACGACCACTTCATGCTCAAAGAAATATTTGAGCAACCTACCACCATCGCCGAATGTATGCGTGGTCGTATGAACGCAGAAGATGGATGGGTGAGACTCGGCGGCATGGACGAACACCTAAAGCGACTGGTGAACGCCGAACGCATGATTATTATAGGCTGCGGCACCTCCTGGCACGCAGGAATGATCGCTGAATACTTGATCGAAGACCTGGCCCGTTTACCGGTGGAAGTAGAGTACGCATCCGAATTTCGATACCGCAATCCGGTAGTTCGGGAAAATGATATTGTGCTCGCTATCAGCCAGTCCGGTGAAACTGCCGACACCTTCGCAGCCCTCGAACTGGCAAAACAAAGGGGTGCGCTCACTTATGGAATCGTCAATGTAGTGGGTTCTTCCATTGCACGACTCACCCACAGCGGCTCTTACATTCACGTTGGGCCGGAAATCGGGGTGGCGTCGACCAAAGCTTTCACCGGGCAGGTGACAATGCTCAGCATGATGGCCCTGATCTTGGGCTATGAGCGCGGTTTTCTGCCGAAATCACAGTACCAGAAATTGGTTCAAGAGCTCTCTTTGATACCACAAAAAGCAGATGAATTGCTCCGAAAATGCCAAAAACAGGTTGAATACATTGCTGGCGAATTCAAAGATGCCTCCAATGCACTTTATCTTGGACGAGGGTACAATTTCCCGGTTGCGCTGGAAGGGGCGCTTAAACTCAAGGAGATCAGTTACATACATGCCGAAGGTTACCCCGCAGCCGAGATGAAACACGGTCCCATTGCGCTTATTGATGAGAATATGCCGGTGTTTGTCATTGCAACCAACAAAAGTGCGTATGAAAAAGTAGTAAGCAACATCCAGGAAGTAAAAGCCCGTAAAGGAGTGGTCGTGGCCGTAGTAACCGAAGGCGACGAGATCATTAAAAAACTGGCCGACCATACCATTGAAATACCCGATACAGAAGAACCGTTTACACCACTACTATCTGTCATACCTTTGCAATTGCTCGCTTATTACATGGCTGTAATGCGCGGCTGCGACGTGGATCAGCCCAGAAACCTGGCAAAGTCTGTGACAGTGGAATAACCCACATTTTTACCCGCCGAAGCCTTAGCGTAGGCGGGACCACATTTTAATACATGAATAATCTAGATATAGAATACAACACAGAGCGACCGGATATACAATTTCCAGAGTATGGCCGTTCTATTCAGGAAATGCTCTTGCACGCCAAGACCATCGAATCACCCCAAAAAAGGCAAAAAACGGTGGAATCCATCATCGGGTTGATGATCCAGCTCGGGCCGCAAGGCAACCGCAACATGGATGACTATCGCGAAAAACTCTGGAATCATGTGTTTGCGCTCACCAATTACGAGCTGGATGTAACTGTTCCCGCTGGCATTATTATCCGCCGGGAAGAAGACCGCGCCAGGCCCCAACCGCTCGGATACCCTATCACGGCTACCCGGATGCGGCATTATGGCAACAGCGTTCACGCGCTTATCCAAAAAGCCATTGAAATGCCGGAAGGCCCTAAAAGAGAAGGATTTGTGGAGGTTATTGCCTCCTATATGAAGCTGGCGTACAAAACCTGGAACAAGGAACACTACGTCAGCGATGATATTGTAAAGGAGGATCTTGAAATCCTTTCCAATGGTTTGTTGGTGCTTCATGAAGGCCATGATTCCCTGGATAAACTCGCTGCCGGAGTTGGAAAACTGGACAACCGAAACCGAACCAACACTGTAGGCAGTAATGACCGCAGCGGACGTAGGCGTGGTGGGCGCAATCGTGGAAGCACCAGTGGAAGCGGTGGCAGCAGCGGCGGGGGCAGGAGCAGCAATAGTAGTAGTAATAGCAACAATAACAGCAGTGGACGTCGGAGAAAACGTTGATTTTTTGCCTGAGTAAACCTGCATCCCTTTGAAAATCAACGATTTTTCAACTGTTTTGAAAAATTTTAGAAAATTTTATGCCGCTAACATAGGCTTTTCAAAAAGGATTTTACCTTTGCACCAAAATAAGTTGCCCCCCAGCTTGTTTGTTATGCTTAAAGTAAGCCAAAAGGCCTAAAAATAAAGGTTTAAAATGAAGCGTGTTTTGATGACGTCCTTCTCCGAAAACGTTCGGAGGGGGACTTTTTTTTACCTTTAATCTGTCCTCTTTTCTTACTTACCTTAGCCCCATGTCTTCTCCTCCGTCCATGCTGCATCCCTTGCTCGTGCGCCTTGTTGCGCAAAACCTGCGTGCCATTTTTCAGGAAAATCGTTATGCCGATAAAGTAATTGAACAGGCACTGCGAAGCAACCCAAAAGCAGGCAGCCGCGACCGGGCCTTCGTTGCGGAAACAACCTACGAGGTAGTCCGGTACTATCGGTTATATGTGGAAATATTGGGTATTACACCCAACACTGAAGCTGACTTTTGGCAACTCATCGGAGTACACCTGGCCTTCAAAAATATCGACCTACCCGATTGGCAAGAGTTTAAACCCTTGAAAACCAAAGCGTTTTATGCCAAAATTAAAAATTGGCAACAGGAACG
>JAUSMG010000240.1 GCA_030645295.1 Saprospiraceae bacterium
CGAGCACAAAATGCTTTTTATCGTCGATCAGCGCTTTTTTCGAGCGTGCAAAATTGCCCCAAAGCAAAAACACTACCCCTTCTTTTTGCTCCGAAATGGTGCGGATCACGGCATCCGTGAAGGTCTGCCAGCCGATTTTCTGGTGACTTGCGGGCTTACGGGCTTCCACGGTAAGTATGGCGTTTAGCAATAACACCCCTTGTTCGGTCCAAGGCGTAAGGTCACCGTGGGCAGGCGGCGCAATGCCAAGGCTATTATTTATTTCTTTGTAAATATTTACGAGCGAGGGGGGCACTTTTACCCCTTGCGGGACGGAGAAGCTAAGTCCCATGGCCTCCCCAGGGTTGTGGTAGGGGTCTTGACCTAGGATCACCACTTTTACAGCCTCATACGGCGTTTTGTTGAAAGCATTGAAAATCAAAGGTCCAGGAGGATAAATGGTCTTCCCGGCCTGCTTTTCAGCCAAAAGAAAAGCCTTGATCCCGGTGAAATAAGGCTTCTGAAACTCCATTGACAAAGCTTTTTTCCAGCCTTCTTCTATTTGAACATTTGCGACGGTGGGCGACGTAGGTGTCATACTTGCGATCTGTTTTGCGCGAAAGATAGGGTGTCTGAGAGTAACCCATCCCGGCAGACAAACAGGCTTTGGAACTTTTGACAAACAGTTTGAAGTTTGACTTGCTGAAAATTTTTACTTTTGCGCTGCATTAGGTCCCGTAGCACAATGGATAGTGCAACAGATTTCTAATCTGTAGGTTACAGGTTCGAGCCCTGTCGGGATCACCAAAAAAGCCCGGTTGCTGAGAAGGCGGCCGGGATTTTGTTTTTTAAACGTTCATATGAGATTGAATCCTAACCCTATTTGCAAACTGCGATGATACTGACTTGATTTTGTAATCTCCCCTATATCGTTCATCAATTCCCACTTAATACCAGGTGTAAGCCCATGTTGATATTTAATCAATGCAGAAAAACGACCAAATTCGACTCTAAGCCCGAACATCAGGCCCCAGTCGCTATCCTCAGCCAATACGATGAAATCAGGATTAAGTATGGTCCAGTCTTGATTGTTATATTTTACCCACTCTTCTTCCAGTCGCACTCCGCCGTATCCTCCCAAGGATAAAAAGATGTTTTTGAAAACAATGTACTCCACCTGTGGCACAAAATCTACGTAGGAAGCCTGATAATGCTCCAGTACAGGAAAAGGAGACGAATAACTTTTTAGCCCAAATCCCCTTCTGGAAAACTGTCCATCCAATTTTACAGCCAAGTGATTGAATATGGGCTGACGCGCAGAAACGCCGGCGAAGTAGGCATATTCTGGCAAAAGACGAGAATTGTGAGAACCACCTCTGATGGCCGGGGCGTGGTCGTAGGGCATGAAGTTAATGTTCAATCCAGCTAAGATTCCAAGGCTGAATTTTTGCTTGGTTTGATCCGTAGAAGGGGCGTTCGTTTTGGTCTGGGAAAATAATTGGTTGGTAAAGATTAATGCTAGAAGGAGGAGCAGATTTTTCAAGTACGAGAAGGTGGTTCTGTTAATGAAAATATTCCCTCCTGACGTAATACTTTGCCTATCTGGTTGTCTCATGCAAAAAGTTGCTCCACCAAATGCTCCCAGGAAAAACGCCGTTTTTCTGCTTTTACCCCTTCCCGCATTGCGGTTTCACGATCGTTTTCAAAAAAATCCCGCACCGCTCCGGCTATGGCAATTGGTTCCGGGTCAACCACATAGCCCGAAACCCCATCCGTTACGATCTCTGGAAGTCCCCCAACATTCGTAACCACCATCGGTTTTTCAAAATGATAGGCGATCTGGGATATACCGCTTTGCGTAGCAGATCTGTAAGGCTGTACCACCAGATCTGCCGCAGAGAAAAACACCCGAACCTGTTCTGCCGGAATGAAGTCCGTGAACCAATGTACCCGTTCGGCGAGACCGTTTTCATCGATGATTTTTTGGTAAAAACCCCAGTCTTCGTAGCACTCTCCCGCCACAACTGCATGAATGTCAGGCGCTTGGCCGAGGGCCTCCAGCAGTAAATCCAGTCCCTTGTATTTTCGGATAAATCCAAAAAACAATACCAGGGGTACGTTTTCAGGGAGTTTGAGTAAGCGCCTTGCCTCTCTTTTTTCTAAAGGGTCGCCATAAGTATCATAAATCGGGTGAGGAGCAAATCGAACCGCTCCTTCGATGTTTTTTGAAGCAGGCAAAAAAGAGCGGATCTCTTCGCCCACCGATTTCGACATGACCACAAAATCGTCGCAAGCACTGACAAACCATTGTGCAAAAGCGCGGTCGCCAAAGCGTTTTTCGTGGGGAATGATGTTGTCCACCAATCCGGTGGTCCGAAATTTATTCCGGGCAAAAAGTCGCGCCATACGCAACACCGCGCCAAGGCTTGGCCCCATGAACGGCAGCCAAAAACGAACGATGACCTGGTCCGGATCCTCTTTGGCAATTTCGCGACCAACGAGCAACCAATTAAACGGGTTTACAGCATTAAGTCTGGTTTTGATGCGCAAATCTTTCGGCGCCGGATCGTCTGTGAACTGCGTTTTCCCGGGGAAAAGGAAAGCCGGGTACTGCAATGAAAAGGAATAGATTACGACTTCATGGCCCGCATCAAGCAGGGCTTGTGCCAAACGTTCGGAGGAAGCTGCTATGCCGCCGCGCAAAGGATGCGCAGGACTGATGAGGACTATTGTTCTAGGACGTTGGACGTTGGATGTTGGACTGTTGGACATTGGATGTTGGACTGCTGGACAATGGACTGCTGGACTGTTGGACTGTTGGACATTGGACTGTTGGACATTGGACATTGGACTGCTGGAGCAGGCAGGCACCTGTCCAACGTCCAGCAGTCCAACGTCCAGCAGTCCAACGTCCAACGTCCTATTTAAAAACTTCATCCGCCATGGCCAGACTCAGGCCAAAAGCCGTTGGGTCAAGCCCTGAATTCACGCCTGCTTCGTCGAGAAAAAACACGAGATTTTCCATGGCCATATTGCCCGTAAGGTCGTCCTTAGCCATGGGGCATCCGCCAAATCCGCGCAGTGCGCCATCAAACCGGCGGCAGCCACTGGCCCATGCCGCCTCTATTTTTTCGCGCCAATTCTGCGGAAGCGTGTGTAAGTGCGCCCCAAATTCGATGTCCGGATAAGCAGGGATGAGGTTGCTGAACAGGTACGAGATATTCTGAGGGTTGGAGCAGCCTATTGTGTCTGACAGGGAAAACGTGCGGATGCCCAGCGGAACGAGCGCGTCCACCCAGCGATGCACGGTTTCTACATTCCAGGGGTCGCCATAAGGGTTTCCGAAGCCCATGGAGATGTAGAGTACGAGTTCTTTTTCGTGTTGGACGCACATTTCCTGAATGAATTTGGTGCGTTCCACACTCTCTGCAATGGTGGCGTTGGTATTCCGTTTTTGAAACGTTTCACTGATGCTGAACGGATAACCCAGGTATTTAATCTCCGAAAACTGGCAGGCATCTTCCGCCCCGCGCTCATTGGCGACAATGGCAAGCAGTTTGGTTTTCGTGTTGCTGAGATCAAGTTTACTCAAAACTTCCGCCGTATCGCGCATCTGCGGAATGGCTTTGGGACTCACAAAAGAGCCAAAATCGAGCGTATCAAATCCTACCCGCAATAATTGGTTGATGTAGGCTGCTTTCGTTTCCGTCGGAATAAAATCGTGCAGCCCCTGCATCGCGTCGCGCGGGCATTCAATGAGTTTGACGGAAGCTGGCGTGGTGGTAGGCAAAGCGTGATGGTGTTTGGCTGGCAAAATTACGGGCAGTTACAAGGATATCGGTCACAAGTTGAAAGTATTTACACGTACTTTAAACTTGCTACCTGAAACTTTCTACTTTTAACCTGCCACTTTAGACTCCTTTATAAACTGCGCTGCCCCATCCAGTTCATCATAAAAATCCTGGCCATATTTTCGGACAATAGCAGATTTAACGAATTGATATACAGGCACTTGTTCCTTTTCTCCCAAAGTACATGCCGCCGAACAGATGTCCCAACGGTCATAGTTCAGGGCTTCCGAATCAAAATGCTCGTACTTCGAAACCCGAACGGGGTAAAGATGGCAGGAAATGGGTTTTTGAAACTCAATTTCACCTGCCTTCCAGGCCATTTCAATGCCACATTGGGCAATACCCAGCGCATCATAGGTCATGTAGGCGCAAGGGCCGCCATCAATGAGTGGAGTACCTTGATCCTGCATACCTTCAAACCATACATAAGGACCTTGCGCTTCAATCGCCGCTTTACCCGCAAGACTTAGAAATGGACGAACTTTCTCTTGAATGCTTTCCAGGATCTCCAATTCGTGCTTTTCCAAAGGGGCGCCAAAGTCGCCTTCCCAACAGCACGCCCCCTTGCAGGCAGAAAGGTTGCAGATGAACTGCTGCTCCACCACGTCGTCGCTCACGAGTTTGTCTTGTACAATAATCATGCTTGGAACTTGAAACTTGATACTTGTAACTGAATACTGCCGAACACCATATTGGCCACAAGGTTGGAGTTTTTTCAGAAATCGATCCAGCCCTGTTCACACATTCAAAATTTCTGACATCCATATGCAACCCTACCCCGGAAATGTTGCCTTTTGAACACAAAAAACACGCACTAATTTCTTGTACGCCTACTCCTCCCGCCTCGCGCTTCCCTTCGCACGGGGCTTTTTGTTTTTAAACTCAGTTTTCGAGCCTGTTTCTCGTTCCTGTCGTCTATCTCTTATTACTTTTGCGGCTTCAAAAATCTCTTATTTACCCGCCAACGTTCTAATGGCGGCGGGGCACTCACTTTCTCACGTCTTTCACCTTTCTCGCTCACTTCATGGACGTCAACGTCGAAACCGCCAAAAGCCTCGGACTTACTGCCGATGAGTTTGAAAAGATTAAACAGATTCTGGGCCGTGAGCCCAATTTCACCGAACTCAGCATCTTTTCGGTCATGTGGAGCGAGCACTGCTCTTACAAGAATTCCATCCTCCAACTCAAGACTTTGCCGCGCAGCGGGAAAAAACTTCTGGTCGCTGCCGGGGAAGAAAACGCAGGGCTTGTGGACATTGGAGGCGGGCTTGGCTGTGTGTTCAAAATTGAAAGTCACAACCACCCTTCAGCCATTGAACCCTACCAGGGCGCAGCAACCGGGGTGGGCGGCATTCACCGCGATATTTTCACGATGGGCGCCAGACCGATAGCGGCGCTCAATTCGCTCCGGTTCGGCACACCCGATTCCCCGCGCATGAAAAACCTCATACGAGGCGTAGTGAAGGGTATTGGCGACTATGGGAACTGCTTCGGCGTACCCACCGTCGGCGGCGAAGTATATTTTATGCCTTGTTACAACCATGATATCCTGGTCAATGCAATGTCAGCCGGAATTGTGAAGGCGGATGAAACCGTTAGCGCGACAGCAGGCGGTCCGGGAAATCCGGTGTTCATTGTTGGTTCCGCAACGGGCAAAGACGGTATCCACGGCGCCACCTTCGCATCGGCCGATCTGGGCGAGGATTCTCATGAAGATCTGCCCGCCGTACAGGTTGGCGACCCATTTCAGGAAAAACTACTTTTGGAAGCCACCCTGGAAGCCATCACCACCGGAGCCATCGTCGGGATGCAGGACATGGGCGCGGCCGGAATCACCTGTTCTACCTCAGAAATGAGCGCAAAAGCAGGCTGCGGAATGCGCATCGACCTGAGCAAAGTTCCCACCCGCCAGGCCAACATGAAAGATTGGGAGATCCTGCTTTCCGAAAGTCAGGAGCGCATGCTTATCGTGGTCAAACCCGGCCGGGAATCAGAGATTCTGACTGTTTTTGAAAAATGGGATCTGGACTGTGCCCAGATCGGCGTTACCATTGAAGGCGACATCCTGGAGTACCATTATGAGGGAAAAATGGTGGCCAATGTCCCCGCAGACCCACTCGTGCTGGGCGGCGGCGCACCCGTGTACGTTCGCGAGCAAAAACGCCCGGACTATCTGGATGAAATAGAAAAATTCCAATTATCAGATTATCGCATCCCTTCATTATCAAATTTGAAGGATGCGGCCAAAAAACTTTGGAACTCCCCCAATCTGGCCTCCAAAAACTGGATCACCCGGCAATATGATTCTATGGTACGAACCGGTACCATGACCACCAACCGTGCTTCGGATGCCGCAGTTGTGTACGTAAAAGGGACGAAAAAAGCCCTCGCACTGACCACTGATTGCAACTCGGCTTATGTGTACGCCGATCCATACAAAGGCGGCATGATCGCAGTGGCGGAGGCTGCCCGTAACATTGCATGTGCTGGTGGAGAACCTGTTGCGATCACCAATTGCCTGAATTTTGGCAATCCCTACAACCCGGAAGTGTACTATCAGTTTGCCGAAGCCATCCGGGGCATGGGCGATGCCTGTCGCAAGTTCGAAACCCCCGTTACCGGCGGCAATGTGAGTTTTTACAATCAATACACCAGGGGCGGCCAAACCGTTCCCGTCTACCCTACCCCAACCATTGGAATGCTGGGCATGCTTGACGATTACGAGCAGATGATGACCCTCGATTTCAAACACGAAGGTGATGTTATTTACCTCATGGGCGCCAGCAGAAACGACCTCGGCAGCAGCGAATACCTGCGTGGGGTATTGGGGGTTGAGCACAGTCCCTGCCCTTATTTTGACCTCGAAGAAGAGTTTTCGCTCCAACAAGTGCTTAAAAAAGCAATTGGTCTGAAACTTGTGGAATCAGCACACGACGTAAGCGATGGCGGCGTTTTTGCCAATCTGCTGGAAAGTGCAATGCCGAACGGCTTGGGCTTCGCAGTCGTTTCCAACGCAGCGATTCGCAAAGACGCCTGGCTATTTGGCGAAGCACAAAGTCGGGTAGTTGTCAGCGTCGCGACAGAACAAGTGAGTGCCTTTGAGCGTTTTTTACAGTCTGAGCATACACCGTTTGAAAAGATGGGCGAGGTAAAAGGAAATGCTGTGGTAATAGACGGTGATGATTGGGGTTCGGTGTCGGATTGGAAACGAACCTATGAAACGGTTCTTTCGGAAATAATGAATGACTAATTTTGAACAGATTTTCTTATAAATTTTTGAAAATGAACAAGTTAAAATCTCTTTTTCTCTTATTACTTCCGGTTTTCGCGGTATTGAATGCCTGCGACAGCCAAGCCAATAGCCATGCCATCAAAGGCACCATCACAGGTGCTTCCAACCTTCAGGTAACCCTGGATCTCGCTCATTTCGACCGCTCTACCGTGAGCCTAGGTAAGGCTACCTGCGATGCAAACGGGGCATTTGAAATCAAATCGGAAAAACCTTGGGATGAAGGTCTTTACCGCCTCAAAGTCGGCGCAAAGCAGGTTTACTTTATCATGAACGGCAAAGAAACCATTGTGGACATCACAGCCGACATTAACACCATTGACCGCATGGAAATGCAAGTCAATGGCTCTGAGACCATGACCTGCTATGCTGGAATTATCAAAGATTTGATAGCAAAACAATTAAAAGCGCCTGAAGAAGCCAAAGGATACATCCAGCGTGGCTGTACCCCGCTGATGCAGGCCTTCCTGACCACCCAGCTTCTCGGTCAAAACGCCGCACCGTTTATGGCCGATTTTAAGACCCAGGAGAAAGCGCTCTCCGCCGCCATGCCAGGCACGAAGTATGCTTCGGATTTCACCAGCATGATTGCCCGCCTCGAAACTCAGCAAACCCAGCAACAGGGGGGAGAAGGCATCACGGTAGGCATGCCTGCCCCCGAAATCAGTCTGCCAGACCCTTCAGGTAAAGTTCGCACGCTCTCTTCGCTGAAAGGCAAAGTTGTACTCCTTGATTTCTGGGCTTCCTGGTGTGGACCTTGCCGCAAAGCCAACCCGCATGTGGTAGAAGTTTACAACAAATACAAAAGCAAAGGCTTTGACGTATTCAGTGTCTCGCTGGACAAGCAAGACGGCAAGCAAAAATGGATTGAAGCCATCAAGCAGGACGGACTTGTTTGGAATAACCATGTGAGCGACCTCAAGTTTTGGGAATCTGCTCCTGCCGGTGTGTATGGCGTACGCTCTATTCCCAAGACCTTTCTTATCGGCAAAGACGGCAAAATTGTAGCGGTCAACCCACGCGATAATCTGGAAGCCGAACTGCTAAAAGTGCTGTAATTCCGCTTTAAGGAATACTGGATTCGATTTTTTGAGACTGCCCCGTCTGTTGAAATGACGCGCGGGGCAGTTTGTTTTTATACATTTGCCTTCCAAGTAGGGATCACGCTATCATGCAAAGACCGTCACCACAAAAACGCCTTTTTGCCAGACTGATCATTCTTGCCGTACTCCTCGTGGCAGCTTGGTTTGTTTGGCATCGACAGCAGCAAACGCTACAAATTGGCCCTCCAATAGAGCAGAGCCAAACAGAACAAGGCCAGACCCGATCGACCTCAACCATACCTGCATACGTCCTTGAGGTCTTGTATTTCATCCGTCAAAATGGGCACGCACCCGATGGTTACGTAGGTGGAAGGGAATTCCAGAATAGAGAAAAACACCTGCCTGCCAAAGACTCCTGGAACAAACGGATCCGATATTCAGAATGGGATGTACGCCCAAAAGTACAAGGACAAAATAGAGGGCCTGAACGCCTCGTTACAGGCTCTGACCACAGCGCTTATTACTCCAGAGACCACTATAAAACCTTTTTGAAAATTGAATAACCATGAAACTTCTCGACTCCCTTCCTGCTTTTCCTCCGCACGTTTTCGTGGCTGAAATTGACGGCGCGAAAGCCCAGACTTTGCGCGGTTTTTACCCGAGAATTGCCAAAACCCTGATCTTCCCCGATTATTTTGGTAAAAATCTTGACGCGCTTCTGGACTGCCTAAGCTCCCTTGAAGTGGTAGGGCAGCAGGAGGTAGTGTTGCTCATTAGAAATGCCCAATTGTTTTTATCCAAAGAAAAAGAGGAGAAAAAAACATCCGTTCTCCATGTGTTCCGCGATGCAGAAAAGCCTGAAAATCGGTATGATGGCGTAACTTTCCGGGTAGTCGGTATCCGTGGCAAAAAATAACCCATGAACCCAATTCCAAGCGCCCCTACCCTCTCTGAGATCTGGATCTACCCCATCAAATCGCTGGGGGGCATCGCTTTGCAGGTAGCCGTGGCAGAGGCGCGCGGACTTCGTTATGACCGCCGTTGGATGCTGGTAGACGACACGGGGCGCTTTGTCACACAAAGAGAAATCCCAACCATGGCACTGCTTGGAACCGCCATTAAGCCGCCATATTTGAGCGTATTTTGGAAAAGCAAGCCTCAGGAGAAAGTGCAAATTCCCCTCGAAATTGAGACTCCCGAATTTCCCAAACTTCGGGTTCAAATATGGGGCGAACAATGCTCAGCCCGGGTTTTGTCAGACGGGATAAACCAATGGTTCTCCCACCATCTGGGGCAAAACCTGCGCCTCGTTTACATGCCTGATACCACCCGGCGACGTGCCGATGGCCGATACGCACCTCCCGGACATCATGTCAGTTTTGCCGACGGGTTTCCTTACCTGATTATCGGACAAGCCTCGCTCGACGAGCTCAACAGTCGCCTCGCACAGACTCTTCCGATGAATCGTTTCCGGCCCAATTTTGTATTTACCGGCGGACAGCCCTTTGAAGAAGATTCCTGGAAACAATTTTCCATTGGCCAGCTGCCGTTTCAGGGGGTAAAACCATGCGCCCGTTGCATCATACCAACCACCGATCAGGACACCGCCACCCGAGCCGCTGAGCCATTGAAAACTTTGGCAACTTTTCGGAAATTTGGCAATAGAATCCTTTTTGGACAAAATGTGGTGTGGCTGGGTAAAGAAGAGTCGGTGGTTCGTGTGGGAGATGTAATTCGGTTATAGTTATTTGAGGGTGTATCAAAAGCGGTGGCCTAAAATATTAAATCATTTAATCTTATATCTTAAATCCTTTTTTTCGTGGATTTTTCCTGAAGTCAACGACAATAGCCTGAAGGCCATGCCACCGCTCACTCAATCTCCCAGGTAAAAATCCCGTGTAAACTCCTGAAATTCACCAGAATACCCCTCCCCTGTCTTCCCGCCATAAATACTGATATCCGCACGTTCAAAGTCGTACGGACTTTTTTCAAACTGCAACAACAAACGCTCTACCGGTTTTCCGGGCCGGCTGCGCACTTCGGTTATCCGGGTCCAATAGAGTCCCTGTGGAACAGCAAGTTCGCAAAGACGTTGGCCTTCACGTTCGGGAAGTATAACACAAAATTTACCTTCGGCAGTGAGCAATTGGGAAACACAGGCCAGCAAATCCCCCGGCGAAAGTGAAGCGGTATGTCTGCTTAGGCTGCGCGCTTTGTCGGGCGAAGTAGTTAGCTCAGAAAAAAAAGGGGGATTGCTTACGATCAAATCATAATGATCCGCAATGTTTTGGGCAAACTCCTGAATCGAGCCAGCCCAGATATCCAGTCGCTCCGCCCAAGGGCTGTCGGCGAAATTTTCACGTGCAAGCTCCGCAGAAGGCGGGTGAATTTCGATCCCTAAACCATCCCAGTTTGGTGTGCCTGATAGTCGTTGCGCAATCATCAGCGCCACCACTCCCGTGCCCGTGCCAATATCTAAAAAACGCCTTGCCCCTTGCACATCGGCCCAAGCACCCAGGAGCACGGCATCGGTGCCAAGGGGCTGCGCAGCGCCTTCTTGCTCTACGCTAAATTTTTTGAAACGGAACGCTGGCAACGACATGAGCACTGACGAAGGTGACGAAATATTGACCGGGGCTTAATCCCGAAATGTTTAATCCTGATAGATTCACAGTATCACGAATTTCTGTTTGCAGTACTTGCCCAAGGGAATTTTTTATACAAAAAACACCCTCCACTTCAGGCAAACCTCGAAGTTCAAGATAATCTGAAGCCGGGTTTGGAAAGGCCGTTAGTGAAAGATTTTGAATGGATTGAACGCTTGAAGGAAATTCTCCCCAGCGTTTTTCAAATTCTGCCTTGAATAAGGTGACTATTGCAGGATCGTGGAGCACAAGCGTATTCTCGTCATTGGCAGTTTCTGCAGCAACAGACCAGTTGTGCGAGCCTGTTACGACCGTAGGATCTGAAGCCCAGTCGTATGCATCCACCACGCCGTATTTGTGGTGGAATTCGCCCGTAAGGTTATGATGGCGAACATTCACATCATTGTCAAGCAGATACTCGTATTCTGCCCCGTTATCACTGATGTTTTCCATGATACCCCGAACGGGAACCCCTGCCTGGTGAATCTCCACCAGCGCATTGCCCAATTCGTTTTTGGTAAAGGAAAATGCAGCAAAAAGCGCCTCACTTTGGGCGCTTCGAAGTGCGGCCTCAATGTGACTGGTGGTCTGATCCGAGGGGGAAAAATAGGATTCAAGCGGGAACCCACCGATGATAAACTGGTGGGGCGTATTGTCGTTTTTGGCCGCTCCAAATCGGCTTGCAAGCGAATCCGGTTGGGGCCCATCGCTGCCCCACATTTCCTCAAATTCAATTTCATACGCCCGCGCAAGCGATTGATCCTGAATAAACAAGGTATTATTGAAGTCTGTAACAATATTCTGACTGGTCCAATTCAAGGAACCGCCCATCACCCAGGCTTTGTTGGAAATGTCGGCATCAATCACCATGAACTTGTTGTGCATGAGCGCTGCGGTATTGCCATGGAGCAGCGGGAAGGGCGGCGCAGGATCGAGTGCAGGATTGCTGGCAGCCTCCGCCGCAATGTAACGCACCTGTACCCCGCGGGCATGGGCGGCCTTGAGGGCATTGGTAATATCGCTGCGGTTGTTGTTGTAAACCGCCACGTCGAGGGTCTGCTGGGCCGCATCGATCCGTGCAATGGTTTCGTTTAACACGGCCTCATAGGTCTCACCATTAGGGATAAAACCGTTGGCAAAGGCATGGTCAATTTCGTGGTTAAAGTAGACCTTGATCTCCCCGGAAGAGAGCGATTGGGTAACAAACGGGATCGGCTCGGAAAAAATGTTTTGTCCATCATGACCGGCAACAATTTGCAGCCAGTAGACCGTTCCTGGTGCCAGGTTTGTAAAGACATGACTGTGCTCGGTATTGTTTCCCGGCACCGGAACCTCATCAATGGGCGTGCTGCTGGTACCGATGCGCAGGGTGCAGTCAGCGGGCAAACTGGTGCTCCAGGTAACCTGAAAGCCCGTGGTGCTGATATCGGTTTGTTCTAATTTTTGCGGAAAGAAGAAGCAACTTTCTCCCACAAAATCGGCGGCGCTGCGGGGCAAAAGTTGAAAGTCATCGTAAATAGAAAGGATGGTGCGGAGCCGGACCGGTTCTGATGGGATACTGTTCCCGAGAAACGGGTGACCGCTGCGAAAAAACACTTTGGCCGTAGCACCTTCAGCATCAAAAATGCTGAAAGCGCCGCCGTTGCTGAAAGTTCCGCCTGCGTTTCCAAAGGAAATACACTCAAATTCAACGAGTTGGCTCTCAAAATCCTCCGAGATTTCAGAAAGTGTAATGGTTTTGGGGGTAGGCATTGAATTGCCCGTTGAAAGGATGCTGAAGGCTGTAATGG
>JAUSMG010000271.1 GCA_030645295.1 Saprospiraceae bacterium
CGAGAATAGGGTAGCGCTTGTTGAGCACTTGATCCACTTTGCCCGTTTTTACGATGTCCTCTTCGTATTTAAAATTGTCGAGTTTGGAAGTATTGATACTGCCATTGGCTACCCCGTTCGACCATTTTATAAGGGAGCGGAGTTTTGGGCCCAGATCTGTGTAATGCAGGAAGGCGTCTTTTCGGTGGCCAATGTCCACAAAAGCAGCGTTTAGCCCCGGCATCATCTTACGGATTTTGCCGATAAATATGTCGCCTACAGTGAAGTTATTGTTGGTTTTCTGGTGGTGGAGTTCGGCTAGTTTGCCGTTCTCAATAAGTGCGAGTTCAACGCCCGATTCGGTCGCGTTGATGATTAGTTCTTTATCCACGAGGATGTTATGGTTTTGCACAGGCGTCAAAAATCCTCACACCAAGCACCGGGGGGCGCAGGCGGCAGGAAATGGCCGTCGGGCAATGCGGCGGATTGACAGGACAAATTTTGACCAGAAGGAATTCGGTCGCGTAGTGTCAGAAAACAGTTCGGTCAGCAAGGAAGGCTGATTCATTTTTGTTTGGGAAAACCAAAAATGCAGCGATTCCCCTTGAGAGAAGGGGTGCTATTTGGGTGGAAATGCTTGCCAATGAACTGGTTATATTACTGCCAATCAAAAGGGAGGACTGGATAGTGTCCAAATGCGGCATACAGCGAAAAACTTTCCGAGGGCAACAGCCCCTGGAAAGTTTCGCTATTTTCGACGTCCGCGTCGTTGTCGCTGACCCTGTCGGTGCTTGGCAATAGTTTGACCAAGTACCTGTGGTTCAGTTACTTAACGCTTCTTCTTGTGACGGTTCTTTCTCAAGCGCTTTTTGCGCTTGTGGGTAGCAATTTTGTGTCGTTTACGTTTTTTTCCGCAAGGCATACTGCTCTGAAAATTTATGGGCCACGCTTGAACGTGGCAGGTTATGAGTTATGAGTTACCTCCCTTTGCATAGGGCTGCGAACTCGGTTGCTTTTGTTATATCGCCCAGTCCTTCATAGGCTTTCGCCAAAAGACAGGGGGTGTTGGGATTCTTTTTATCGAGCGACCAGGCTTTTTCCAGTCGTTCAGTAGCGCGCTGCCATTGCCCGGTTTTGATGGCCAAACGTCCCAGCGCATTGTATACGGACGCATTGTCCGGATGCTTGCTTTCCAGTTCCCGGAGCATCAGCACCGCTTGCATCGGATTGTCCGGTGGAGGGTTCTCCGCCCAAACCAAGGCAAGGTTTACCCGATGTTCCACCTTTTCCGGCGCCAAAGAAGCAGCACTTTCAAATGCATTGACGGCATGGCTGGCACAATATTGGCGAACATCGGGGTCTTTCTCGGCCAATAGGCCAGAGAAAAAGGTTCCACCTGCTACCGACCAGGACGAATCTGCATTTTCCAGTTCAGCCACTTGCTCTGCAAAGCCTCCGGCAATAGGCAAATGGTTAAAATCGTACCAAAGACCCGAAAGACTTTTGAGTAATTGGATACGCTGCTCGTCGCTGGTGGATGCCTTGATCTGCTTTTCAATCTCCACCAGCTGAGCCGTTTGATCTACGCTCAGATGCGAAGTGGCTTCTTCAAGCAAGGTTTCAAAACTGGTACTTTCGCCTTGCAAGGAACGCGAGCGCTCGGTAATTTTTTGCTTGGCAGGTTTTGTATCAAACCCAAAGTAAAGGCCAGAAAACAGCGCCAATGCGGCAAAAACAATCAATATTTGCGCTTTGTTCATTTATTGGGTTTGCTAATAAGCATCCGGCTTCCGCGACGAATGGGTCACGGAAGCCGGATGCCGCCTTTCATTGAAAAGCAATTCGTTTAGTCCTCCGGCAACGAGTGTACTTGGTTCTTCACGTGGTCAGTGAAGATTTTAGCAGGCTTGAACGACGGAATGTAATGTTCCGGTATTTCGATGGCCTTGCCTTTTTTGATGTTGCGGCCAATTTTCTTGGCGCGACGCTTGATGACGAAGGAGCCGAAACTGCGAATGTACACATTTTCGCCTTTCGTCATGGTAGATTTGATTTCCTTGAAAAGTTCTTCAAGCGTCACCAGGACATCTACTTTAGCAACGCCGGTCTTTTCGGAAATTGCATTCACAAGGTCAGCCTTTCTCATGTTTTATCTCGTTGATTTAGAATGAATTATAAACGAAAATAGGGTTTTCTGAAAATTCGAGGTGCAAAGTTCGCACAATATCTTGCTCATGCAAACTTTCGGCTGAAAAAATCAGGGGATCGTTAGCTTCTGGAGGCCTAGCCGCTGTCTTTCGTTTTGTTCAGTTAACCTTCTTTCGTGTTTCAGGGCGCAACCTCGCTCATTTTCAGCGATTTGCAAACAAAATTGGCAAAAATATTCTTGTTACGCTTACGCTAATGTGTTTTGCCTACATTTGCGCCCTCTCCCTCAATTCCAGTTTTCCCCTTCATAATTCATTATCAACCTGATATGTTGCTTTCTATGACGGGCTACGGGCGTGCCAACGGCAGTTTTGGTGAAAAAACACTCACTGCTGAAGTGCGCGCACTCAACGCCAAATTGACCGACGTGAAACTTCGCCTCCCTGGCGATTACAAAGAAAAAGAAATTGAGCTTCGGAAGATCGTGGCAGACCACGCCGAACGAGGGAAAATTGACCTCCTGCTGGAAGTGCAAAATGCCGACGGCGCCGCAAATGTATCGCTCAATGAAGCGCTTTTTCGCGGCTACCACCGCGAGCTCTCCCGACTTACTACCGAACTGAACATCCCAAACGGTGAAATGCTGACCGCACTGCTCCGCATTCCCAATGTGGTAAACTCACCTTCCGGCGAAATGGATGAGGATGAGTGGCTGGCCATGTGCGAGGTGATTAACCGTGCGCTAGACCATCTCAAGGTGTTCCGTCGACAAGAGGGAAAAGTTTTGGAGTCCGACCTCAGACTCCGGCTTACCAATATCATGTTGCTGCTTAAAGAGGTTACTCCATTTGAGCAGGAACGGTTCGCACGCATGCGCGACCGTATCCGTAACAATATGGAAGAGGGTATCGGAAAAGAAAACCTGGATCCAAACCGTTTTGAACAGGAGCTCCTTTTTTACCTGGAAAAAATGGACATGTCTGAAGAAAAGCAGCGTCTGGAACAACACTGCAAATATTTTCTGGAGCAGCTGGATGGCAAACAGGAGTCGCTGGGCCGCACACTTAATTTTATCTCTCAGGAGATTGGCCGCGAGATCAACACCCTGGGCGCTAAGGCATACGACGCTGATATTCAGCGCATTGTGGTGCAAATGAAGGACGAGTTGGAGAAGGTAAAAGAGCAGATTGCGAATGTACTTTGATGTTGAGCGGGTTTAGGCTTTAGAATTTGCACTCGGTAAGGAGTAGTATTTTGCCTTATTGAGTGCAAATTCTAAACCCTAAACCCGCTCAGGATTTTAATCTGTCGCTATTTTTACGTCTCAAGCGAGCTGCTCCAACAATTTCCGAATATCCACTTTCTCGCTTACAATTCCGGCCACCTCGCTGATGTGGACACGCTGCTGCTGCATGGTGTCGCGCTCACGAATGGTTACGGTATCGTTTTCTAGGGTCTCAAAGTCGATCGTGATGCAGTATGGGGTGCCAATCGCATCCTGACGGCGGTAGCGGCGTCCAACAGCGTCTTTCTCGTCGTATTGACAGAGGAAATGGAATTTCAACTTGTCATAAACTTCTCGGGCCTTGCCAACGAGTTCGTCTTTGTTCTTCAAAAGGGGTAACACGGCGCACTTTACCGGCGCGAGCGCTGGTGCAATACGCAACACGGTCCGGGTACTGTCTTCCCCTTGTGCATCGGGCACGGTTTCTTCTACCAGGGCATTGGAGAGCACAGAGAGGAACATCCGATCGCAGCCTACGGAAGTCTCCACAACGTAGGGGGTATAGTGCTCATTGAGTTCAGGATCAAAGAAATGCAACTTTTTGCCCGAGAGTTCAGAATGACTGCGCAGATCAAAATCAGTACGCGAATGGATACCCTCCAATTCTTTGAAACCAAACGGAAACTCAAACTGAATATCGACAGCAGCATTCGCGTAGTGGGCCAGGTTGTCGTGGTCTTTGAATTTCAATTTTGCAGCTGGAGTGATGGCCTGGTGCCAGGCCATGCGACGCGCTTTCCAGGTGTTGTACCACTCCATTTCAGTGCCGGGGCGCACGAAGAATTGCATCTCCATTTGCTCGAATTCGCGCATCCGGAAAATGAATTGCCGCGCCACAATCTCATTGCGGAAGGCCTTGCCAATTTGGGCAATTCCAAAAGGAATTTTCTGGCGTGTGGTTTTTTGAACGTTCAGGAAATTGACAAATATACCTTGAGCCGTCTCGGGACGTAAGTAAAGTTTGTCGCCTTCGCCAGTGTTTGACATCTGGGTGGAGAACATCAGATTAAACTGACGCACTTCGGTCCAGTTGCGGGAGCCACTGTCAGGATCTGCAATTTCAAGCTCGTCGATAATGGCTTTCAAATCGGCCATGTCGTTGTTTTTCAAGGCATTGGCAAGGCGCTTTTCTACCGCTTCGGCTTTCTGTGTGTATTCAAGTACGCGCGGATTCGTTTCACGGTACATCTTTTCATCAAAGGATTCCCCAAAACGCTTGGCCGCTTTTTCAACTTCTTTATCAGCTTTGCCCGTCATTTTATCAATTTCTCCTTCGATCAGGACATCGGCGCGGAATCGCTTTTTCGAGTCTTTATTGTCAACGAGCGGATCGTTGAACGCATCCACGTGACCGCTGGCCTTCCAGATGAGCGGGTGCATAAAAATAGCCGAGTCAAGTCCCGTGATGTTTTCGTGCATTTGCACCATGGCCTGCCACCAGTATTCCTTAATGTTATTCTTGAGTTCCACCCCCATCGGGCCGTAATCATACACGCCGTTCAGCCCGTCATAAACCTCTGACGAGGGGTAAATAAATCCGTATTCTTTGCTGTGCGACACGATGCGCTTGAACAGATCTTCTTGCATGCGAATTAACGATGAACGATGAACGATGAACGATGAACAAGTACTTGTCCATCTCTTTCTTAAAAAAGCGGCGCAAAGGTGCGGAAAAGGATGGAAAGAGCGGCTGTTCTTTCAAAGATGAAGATTGGATTTTCTGTATCGGCTCCACCACCAATAACCGGCGGTAACGACTAAACCTACAGCCAAAAACCCCCACCATTCGTAATTAATGGGTGGTTTTTCCGGTAATTCCAATGCCTGCATATCGCCCACAGCGGCGAGTCCGGCCCAGAAAAACGGGTGGGTCATTTCAAAATTTTCGTCGTTGGTCAGGAAGTCTAGCTTTGCGAGTCTGAGCGCTTCATCCTTGGTTTTTCCTTGTTGCAGATACTTGAAAAACGCCTCAATGAGTGGGGGGGCTGTGTTTTCATGGAGCAGCCAGAGACTCATCACGGTCGCGGGTACACCGGCTGCTGCGAAAGCCCGTGCGAGACTATACACACCTTCCCCTTGTTCGAGTTTACCAGAGCCAGAGTGGCATGCACTGAGCACTGCGAGGTCGGCCTGCAGCTGCATGATCTGAAGTTCGGAGGCATAAAGGATGTTGTTGTTGATCAAGGAATCAGGACCCGGGTCTCCAAAAAGGAAGCGGGATATTTCCGGATGCTCGTTGTCGGAAATGCCATGCATGGCCAGCAACAGCGTCCGGTAATTGTCCGCGGTTTTCTTAAAACATGCTTCGGTACTTGCCTTGCCCAGCCAAGCTTCGCCGCCCATCAGATTGCAAATGTTTTTTACCATTGGGCGAGTGTTCTGAAGCTTGTAAGCACTTGATTTTAAGTAACTTGGTGCAAAACCACCGAATAACTGGGTTGGCTTTGTAGAAGCTTTTACATGCTCCCCACTGATGCCTTTCTGGAAGTTGAGCAGGGTTGCGGAGTAGGCGTAACCTACATTGTAATGGACCAATAACCAAGGCTGAGCACGCCAGGTATTATCCACGCCGGGACTGCTGAGCAAAACTTCAAAGGGGACGAGCATCAAAACATCATCAGGTACCACCATGATGCTGTTGACCGTACTGCCCCAACGGCTAAGTTCCTGCGTAAGCAACAGACTGCAGAGCATCCATGCGTTTTGCAGAAATTGTGCACGTCCGGCTTCTTCAGCGGCCCAAAGATAGCCGACAAATTGCCTGGTTTGCTCCCGAAATTGCTCAGAAATGGTGGTTTTGCGCCATCGAAAGTCATCATTGGCATCGAAACTAAAAACATAAGCCGCTTTCTCGGTCAGGAAAAAATCGACCATAGCCTGTCCGGGCCGCAGCAGGTTCCGCACGTCTTTGGCGGCTAGTACCTCGAGAAAAACGGAGTCGGGGTTATTGTAAGCGGGGAAGTCGGCCAGTAGTTTTTGACGTTCGAGTTTTAGGTCGAAGAGTTGATCCTCCCACGACTTTATTTTAGGGAGATTGGCCTTTGAGCCCATTTCGCGTTCCGCTGCAGTTTCGTGTTCGAGCCATGCCATGCGAACCCGAAGATCGTAGTCCTTTTCGCGAATGTCATTGGGCAAAAACTGCCGCGCTTGTACCAGGCTTTGAAGCAGTAGCATCCCACGAGCAAGTTCAGTGAGGCGAAAAGCGCGTTCAGCATATATTGGGTTACCGCTGCTGTGTTCAAAAAGTTGCCATGCGATGTCAATGGCTTCATGGAAACGCTGCCGGCTTTCTTTCAGCGCGAGTAGAGACGAGGACTCGTAGGCATGGGTGGCGCGGAGTTTGGCTTCAACGAAGGGAATTAGTTCGTAGCATTCCAGCGCTTTTTCGGGTTGGTTGAGGGCTTGAAAGGTTCTTGCTTTGCCATGGAGGGCTAAAAGAAGCATCTTTTCTGCAGTAAGTAAACCGAGGTTGGGGTTTTCCGTAAATCTATTCTGGTAATTCGGTAACAAGGATTGGATGGCCTGGTGATATACTTTAAGTGCATCAGAGTGTTTGCCCCATTTGGTTAATACATCGGCTTTTGCAATTTGATACCCAGCTATGTCGCGGTTGGCGGCTCTATGGTCTGGATCTGTTGCGTGATCAATTGTTTTATTTAGCCAGAAGATTGCTTTTGGAAAATAGGAATGATCTATAGATTCCGCGAGTCTTTCATTTATAATTGCATAATTTTCGTAAAGACCTGATATATACCTTGCGTACCGAAAATGGTTTTTGCCTAATTTTTCAATCATTACAGCCGCTATTTTATTGATGGCCAATGCCTGGGCAAAACTATCCATTCTTGCAAGACATTCCGATTCGTTTAGAAAAAGCAAAGGGAGCTCAAAGGCTGGAAGACTATCAAAATTCATTCCCTGCCGAAAAATTCTGATTGCTTCCGGATAGTTGCCAAGCGTAAGGTATAAGCTACCATAATCGCTATATTTAGCAACTTTAGGGGCAGTGAGCCCGATTTTTATTCCTTCTTCAAATATTCTTTTGGCGCCTTCATACTCGCCCAACCTTACGTAACAATTGCCTAGCTGAAGAAATAGGTATTCTGCGATATCCGTATTCTGTCCCCCTAGTTTTGTTTTGAATATCTGGTATGATTCCTCAAGACCATGCTTTACTGCCACATAGTTTTCAGCCTTTTTATCATAATACGCTTTTCCATGTAGAAGTTTACATTGAAATATAAAATCCTTTTCGTTCTTAGGTGGTCTGGGGAGGTAGATAAGGGCATTTTTTAGAATCTCGATGGACTGAAACGGGCTCTTATGAAGTTCA
>JAUSMG010000273.1 GCA_030645295.1 Saprospiraceae bacterium
GGAGAAGGATATAGAAAAAGACTTTACCCAAATCACTTTAGAAGTAAAATGACAGATGCCGATGGTGAGGCAAGTGAGACAACCGTACACCTTGACTTTGCCAAGACCTGCGGCTACCTCTCCTTAGAAAAGCATCAAGAATTGATAAAAAAATATGAGGAAGTAGGGAAAATGCTCGGAAGCATGATTATACATCCAGAAAAATTTCTTCCAAAATAACCACCACTGCCAACTGCCCCTGCTACTGCCTCCTGCTACTGCCTCCTGCCACTGCCCACTGCCAACTGCTACTGCCCCTGCCCACTACTCCTCCCCCGCCCGCTTCGCTTTCTCCCAAAGCACCGATTGTTTCCCGCGCATTAGGCGCACAAAGCCCGCGTACATTGCCCAGTTCATGAGGCAGAAATAGTAAGGCACGAAAAGGATCTTTACCTTCAATTTCTTTTGCTCCAGGATCCAACCCGTCAAAGCAGCGAGGTAAAAAATGATTTGCCCCAGCAATAAGATTTGGTAATAAAAACTGCCTTGAAACGCCAGTATTATATTGATTATCAGTAATATCGGTAGCAAAATCGGCGCCAGGGTCCAGCGCAATACCCGATGTGAAATGTATTGAAAACTCAGCACACCATACTGAAATGGATTAAGTAAGGAGCCCAGTCGCCACACTGCCTGCAAGCCCCCGGCAGCGATGCGCACCTTGCGTTTCATCTCTTCGGCCACGGAGGCGGAGGAGGCTTCAGCAGCCCAGGCTTCCGGCTCGTATTGAACCCGCCAACCGTGCTGCGCAATGCGCATGGTGAGGTAGAAATCTTCCACCAGCGTATCGGGGGGTACAGGCTCATAGCATTCAGTACGAATGGCAAAGAGTTCCCCTGCAGCACCCACTACGGACCAAAGTTCGGCGTCCCATTGCTTTAACAGGCTTTCGTATTTCCAGTATATTCCTTCGCCAGCGCTGCTTGCATCGTCTTTTTCAGCCATCGAGATCCTTTTTTCACCAGCCACTGCACCCACCTGTGGGTCTGCAAAATGCCGGACAAGTCGGCGGATGGCTTCAGGATTCACGTGGGTATTGGCATCGGTACTCACCACAACCGGACTTTTTATTTGTTGCATGGCGCGCTGAAACGCAGCGATTTTGCCCCGTCGTTCCGGTTGATGAAGCAGTTGCCAGCGCACATCGGGCGGGAAGGGGTATGTACGCACCAATTCTTCCGTATGGTCGTCCGAGCCATCAGTCACAAAGCAAAACCGGAGGAGGGTCCGAGGGTATTCGATTGTAAGAGAATTGTCAATTTTCCGGCGAATCCAATCTTCTTCGTTGTAGGCGCATACCACAAAGGTCACTTCCGGGAGATCGGTCGAAACAGGCGATTTTATCGGTATAAACATTCGTTTTACGTTCACGAAAGCCCATAACACAAGCCCATAGCCAAGGTAAGCATAGAATACAAGGGCAAGGCCCAACCAAAAAACGATTTCGAACACGCGCAAAGGATTTGAAGTGCCAAAGGTAAAGCGAGGGTTAGTCGGATGGGCATATTGTAGTAAAATTGGGTTATTTGGGCAGCGCAATTTTGGGAAAAAGATGATTTAACCAAAAGGAAAAATGGAGTGGGTAATGGGATTTAAAAAAATGATAAAGAGGTATTTACCCATTTTTTATAAATAGAATGTTTAAATTATTGTAATCTACTGGTAGCGTTAAAATAGCCTGAAGGAGCTTTGTTTTTTACAAACAGCATTATCTTTGTCTTATTGAGGTAGTACGTATAGAAAAGTTTTCACAGACGAATCTGAGATCTGCTCCCCGTAAAAGCTGGCTTAATACTTGCTGATTAATGCCATAATTGCGAGGATAAAAAATTCAATGCCCGTAAGTCTGGTATTCAGCGTGTTGGTTTTTTAGATTTTCAAATGCAGAGAATATGTGAATCTTGTAAGTTTTTTCCGGAACTTTGTAAGAGCTGCGGGTTTCAAACCAAGCACCTTTGTACTGCGAAATTAATTTGTCTTAACTGATATTTATTAAGAATTTTATTTCAAAACCTCCCAGGTTTTAATCGGCTCCTCAGTATTTAATTGCGCGAGGGCCACTTTCAGTTTAATCCTCCCACCTTCTGCCGAAGCATTCGATTACTGAACAGAATCAAACACTTTTTGGTGCGCACAAACGTGTGGGCCTAATCATTGACCAAAATCGATTACATTATGAACAGAAGGTTACTTCTCGTTGAAGATCATGATGGTCTTCGTCGAATCATTGGCAATTTCCTTTCCGAAAAATTTGATGTGGTGGGGGCTAAAAACGGCCTCGAAGCCATGAGTTGGTTAAGCAAAGGCATGATGCCTGATGTCATCGTCACCGACTCCGCTATGCCAGAACTTGATGGCGCGGCATTGCTCTCCAATCTTCGTTGCAGTGGCTTATGGGCAGACATTCCTGTGGTCGTGCTGGGCGGCGGCAACACCGATGATGGGGCCGAAGAACACCGTTTCAGGGCGCTCGGCGCTTATGAGTATTTTGCCAAACCATTCAGCCCAACCAGACTTCAAGACAAGCTGATGGATATCGTCGGCTAACGTGACAGGGACAAAAGCACAACAAACACCGATTCGTTAATTTAATCATGCATTCCAACCCGCATATTTCCGAATATAATCTTGCAACAGCGAGACAATTGCTCTTTGTGGGCTTTGATCGTAATTTTGATTCAAATATCAACAACTTCCCTTATCAAAGTGAGAATTATCAATATACCGTCGAAAACAACGGTTTCCTTGCCTTTTTGTGGCTTGGCCAACGGGTAGGAGAATTGGCAACCTTTAATCTGCCCCATGCAGTTTTATGTGATCTGGATTGGCTTATAAACGACCAATATCGCCTGGCAAAACAAATGGCAGCCCACCCCGATCTCTGCTCCGTTCCACTCGTGGTGTTCACCCAAAAAGGGAAGCCCGCCAATAAATCTGCGCTTTCGATAAATGGTGTGGATGATTGCTACACGGTACCGGTGGACTGGTCCATGTTGGAAAACAGGTTAGAATTCCTTAACCAATTCAAACCCAAAGTTTTAGAAGCATGTAATCGGGTCAAATCTGAAAATTTTGTCTTCATGATTCCATTGAGGAAACGGATTTTTGACCTCATTGGCGCCACGATTGGAATCCTGTTAACGGCGTGGATCTGGCTACCCGTTATGCTTGCCATTTGGCTTGAATCTAAAGGTCCTGTGGTATACAAATCAAAACGGGTCGGTTCCGGATATCAGGTTTTTGAATTCCTCAAATTCCGCTCGATGTATTTAGGTGCAGCGGAGCAATTGATTGATATGCAGCATCTTAACAAGTACCAAAACGGAACTTCAAGCGGTAAACCTATCTTTGTCAAAATTAATCAAGATCCCCGTATCACCCGTGTGGGACGGTTTATTCGAAAATACAGCATTGATGAATTGCCCCAATTTTTTAACATCTTGAGGGGTGAAATGTCGCTCGTGGGCAACCGGCCTCTCCCGCTTTACGAAGCGGAAACGCTTACACGCGACGAGTGGAGCGCCCGCTTTCTGGCTCCTGCAGGGATCACTGGTCTTTGGCAAATATCCAAAAGAAGTCGGCCAGACATGAGCGCCGAGGAGCGGATCGGCCTTGACATAGCCTACGCGCAATCAAAATATTCTGTACTGGCCGACCTGATCATTGTGCTCAAAACGTTTCGGGTATTCGTACAAAAAGAGGATGTTTGATGGTCACCATAATCACGGTCAACTACAATGAAACCGCAACTACCTGTGCTTTGCTGGACAGCATCAGACGACAAGGTTACCGGGATGTAGAAGTGATTGTAGTGGACAATGCCAGCCGGGAAAATCCTGCCTTCATTTTTCAGACCCAATACCCGGAGGCAAAATTTATCCGCAGTGATCGAAACCTTGGCTTTGCCGGGGGCAATAACCTCGCGCTTCCTTTCGCTCATGGTGAGTATCTTTTTTTTGTCAATAACGATGCTGAATTGGAGCCCGGCTGCATTGAACAATTGCTCCAACACTTTGAAGATCATTCAAATACGGGCATTGTCAGCCCTTTAATTTGTTACTTCCCGGAAGACGAGACAAAGCGCAAAGCCCTTCCAGTTATCGTTCAATATGCTGGGATGACCCCGGTCTCCGCTTTTACCGGGAGAAACCGGACGATTGGTCAACGCGAACAGGATCGTGGGCAATTTGTCCGCCCAATGCTTACTGCCTATACCCATGGCGCGGCCATGATGACGCCCCGGGTAGTGATCGAGCAGGTCGGCCCCATGTGGGACGGCTTTTTCCTGTACTATGAAGAATTGGATTGGTGCGAACGCATCCGAAGGTCAGGATTCGAAGTTTGGGTAGAGCCTCGAGCCCGGGTCTGGCACAAAGAAAGCCTCACCATTGATAAAATAGGCACTCAGAAAACGTACTTCCTTACGCGCAATCGAATCCTTTTCATGCGCCGCAATTTTAACGGTTGGCGCCTGACAGTTTTTTTTACTTTTTTGTTCCTGGTGATTTTGCCTAAAAACACCCTTTTCTACGTTATAAGTGGTGATTTTCAAAATTTAAGGGCTTTTTGGAATGCAATTTTTAAAGGTGTGTCATGCTGATCCTTTTCTCCCTGGTTTGCCTACTGCTTTCAATTCAACTCGTGTACCCATTCGTCACGGTGTTGCTGGCACAGCTGTTTGGACGTGAAACACAAGGTCTGAACCACCATTCCACCAATTTACCCGCCATAGCCTTAGCGAAGGAGGGTCACCATTTCGCCTGCATCATTACCGCTTACCGCAATGCAGCGATCGCTCAGCCACTGGTTGAGTCCCTCCTTCGACAAACCCACTCAGGTCTGACCATTTACCTGATTGCCGACGAATGCCCTGACTTTGATTTTAGCACTTCAGACCAGCGTTTTGTGGTACTTTATCCCACAGAGCCGCTTCGGTTAAAAGCCAAGAGCCTCCTCTATGCCATCCAAAATTTCCAGCGGCCACACGATTATATTGCGGTGTTTGATGCCGATAATCTTGCACATCCGCGGTTTCTGGAGGAGATGGACCGCTATGCAAACGCGGGATTCCGATGCATACAAGGCCAGCGCCGCGCCAAAAATCTGAGCACGACTTATGCCGCTCTCGATAGCATGGGCGAGCACTACAAAAATTTTATTGAACGGGAAGTGCCTTATCGCCTGGGTGGCTCCTCCGTCATTAGTGGCTCTGGCATGGTTACCGAGACGGCACTTTACCGCGCCTATCTGGCCAGCCCCGAGATCGAGCAGGGCAAGCAGCAATGGAAGAAAATGCTGCAGGAGGATAAAATACTCCAAAACTTTCTGCTCCGTCGAGGTGAACGCATCGCCTATGCCCGCGAAGCCATTGTATTCGACGAGAAAGTGGAAACGGGTGAAGCAGTTGAAACACAACGAAGCCGATGGCTTTTTTCCTACTTCCAGAACGTGCCGAACGCACTTGGTATCCTTCGAAGAGGACTTTTGGGGTTGAATTTCAATCAATTATATTTTGGATTTGTCACGCTTGCGCTACCCATGTTTATTCAATTGGGTTTGGCTACGGGCTTTGCAATTTTGGCCCTGTTTATTGCGCCCCTTTGGAGCGCAGTGTTGGCAGCAGCCATCACCATTTTTTCGCTGAATATCCTGTGGTCGCTGCACCTGGATGGCGCGCCGCCCGAAGTATGGCGTGCGCTGTGGCAAGCGCCGAAGTTTGTGCTGCGCCAGTTTGCGGGACTTTCCAAAATGCGCGATCCGAACAAGCATTTTAAGCACACGGAACACCGCAAAATCGTATCGGTGGACGAAGTTATGGGCAGAAAATCTGACAGCTATAAGGAAGACTAAATGCTTTATAGTGCCCTGATAATCATTGCTTTGAACTGATATTTTCCACATTAAAAAAAATTTCTGAAAAAAATTTAGTGTTGCACCAAACCATCTGGTTTGGCAGCGCGTATATATTTATGAAAAAAAGTTTGCGAAAAACTTGTTTTTGCCAATTAAAAAATCTTACTTTGACCCATTAAAAATAGGAGGTTCGCCATGACAATTAAACGCTTTCACTTCGCATTTATCCTGATTGCCTCCCTTGCTGTCTCCATTTCTGCCCAAACAACGGCAGGGAAAACTTTCACCAAGGCATTTAATACTGACGGTAAGGGTACCATGAGGCTTGAACTCCCTGGTGCCATTGACTTAAAAGTGTGGGACAGTCCCAGTATCCGTTTTGAAATCAGTGTCAGCCTGCCTTCTGGCAACGGCCCTATGTTGAATGAACTTGCCAACATAGGTCGCTACAATCTGGCTGCAAAACCAGACGGCGACGTACTCGTGGTCACCGCCCCTAATTTGCAGAAACAATTGAAAGTGAAAGGCCAGGAGTTTAAAGAGACCCTAAGTTTTGTGGTCTTTATTCCAAAAGATTTACAAGTTCAGGTGATGCCCAATGTCGAAATTTTGGCGGATGCCAAAAAATGATGGTTAATACCTTAGTTTTTCTACTTAATAATTAGGATTAGGCAATGTGCCCGAACGTGATTGCGTTCGGGCATTTTTTTGTTCGGCTTCTTGCCCCGACCTTTGTCCAAAATAATTTCAGAAACATGAAACTGCCCCTTTTGCTCACAGTACTTATAGCACTGGTTTTCAATGACATAGCCCAAGCCCAGATGGAACGCACCATGTATCAGGTGTTTGAAATTGATTCTGCTCAAACGGTTCAGTTTGAAGTCGCAGGAGAATATGAGGTGCTCGAATGGGCAGGCAATTCAATTTTGGTGGAAACCAACGTTCAGATTTGGGAGGCTTCACGGGAGATCCTTAGCCACCTGATCAAATCTGGTCGCTATGATCTTGCTACGGATTCTTTAACAACGTCTGATTCCCGTCAGGTCAGGATCTTTACCAAATACCTGGAACGGAAACCAATCAAACGCCTTGACGGCCAAAAATGCCTCGAAATTTCAGTTACCAAGATTTTTGTGCCAGATACATTTTACGTTTCTGAGGACAAGCAACGCTTGACGCGGAAAGGCGGATAAGCCAGTATCAAGTTACAAGTAAAAAAGTTACAAGGATTAGATCTCAAACAAACCTGAAACTTGTTACTTTCTACTTGAAACTTGATACTTCCCTCTTCTGATTTCCTGATAAAAACGGGACACAAACCATTATGCCACAATTAGTTGAACTCGTGCTACTCCCGCACGAACGCGAAGATCAAACCCTGTTGCGGCAAAAAGCCGCCCGCCAGACGGGGCTTCGTCCGGACCAGATTGCTCACCTCGAAATATTGAAATCCTCACTGGATGCACGTTCACGTCAGCCCGTCTTTCGCGTCCGGGTAGAGGTGTTTGGCCCGGGAGAGGTTTTTATACCTGAACCTGCCATTCTTGAAAGTTTTCGTCCCGTAGATGGAAAGAAAAAAGTGATCATTGTAGGGGCGGGTCCGGCAGGTTATTTTGCTGCGCTGGAATTATTAGAGCTTGGTATTCAACCCATTGTGCTCGACCGGGGCAAGGACGTTCAACTCCGTCGTCGCGATCTGAAAGCCATCCAGCAGTTTGGCGAGGTCAATCCGAATTCCAATTACTGTTTCGGTGAAGGTGGCGCCGGCACCTATTCCGATGGCAAATTGTATACCCGCTCACTAAAGCGCGGCAACGTGCAAAAAGCCTTGCAACTCCTGGTCGAACACGGGGCTAAAAGCGATATTCTTACCGAAGCGCACCCACACATCGGCTCCAACAAACTCCCCGGGGTGGTGCAAAATATCCGCCAAACCATCCTTCAATACGGTGGTGAGGTTCATTTTGAACAATGTGTCACGGATTTTATCCTGAAAAATGGAAAACTACTGGGTGTGCGGACCCAATCCACTAAACCAGAGATTTCGCGTACACAGGAATGGTTTGCTGATGCGGTCATTCTGGCCACAGGCCACTCTGCACGGGACATTTACCGCTTGCTTTACGCCAGGAGAATCCGAATTGAAGCCAAACCCTTTGCACTCGGCGTTCGTGTAGAACACCCGCAGCCCTTGATTGACAGCATTCAGTACAAGCAGAACCAGCGCTCGGATGAGCTTCCGGCAGCGAGTTACAGCCTGGTGTGTCAGGTGGGTGGACGCGGTGTTTTTTCCTTTTGTATGTGTCCTGGGGGACTGATCGTGCCTTCCGCTACCGCTCCCGGCGAGATCGTGGTGAATGGAATGAGCATGAGCCGCCGCGATTCGCCGTTTGCCAATTCGGGCATGGTGACTGCCGTAGAACCGGAAGATCTCGCGCCCTGGTCTAAACATGGCGTATTTGCAGCTATGGAATTTCAAGCTGAAGTAGAACAACGGCTTTTTGCAGCGGGCGATGGCGGGCAAAAAGGTCCGGCCCTGAGGCTCCCGGATTTCATTGCCGGGAAAATGTCGCAGGACCTTCCCGGTAGTTCCTACATCCCGGGACTATACCCCGCGCCAATTCATGAATTGCTTCCTGGCTTCATTTACAAGCGTTTGCGCGAAGGTTTGGCCGATTTTGGCCGACAAATGCGCGGTTTCTTAACTACAGAAGCCAATGTGGTTGCTACGGAAAGTCGCACCAGTTCGCCGATACGGATTCCCCGGGATCCGGCAACCTTGATGCATCCTGAAGTGGAAGGCCTTTTCCCCTGCGGTGAAGGCGCCGGCTATGCAGGCGGCATCATTTCAGCAGCGATGGATGGGCAGAATGTGGCGAGAGCAGCAGCTTTGGTGATTGGTTAATTGGTGATTGGTGGACTACTCACTCATTCACACATTCACTCATTCACACATTCACTTAGGCACCGTCCTCAACTGCTCTTCGATCTCCCTCAAGCGAATATTCTTGATAGAATCAACCAAATGCGGCAACAATGTGGTTTGTGCGGCTTTGCAAATACTGTCAGATTCTTGCTGCGCCCTGGCAATCTGCGCATTGGTAATGGAATCAATGCGAATGCGCGTGCCGGCGTCTAGGGGCGTGTTTTGGGAGCCGCAGGCCATTATTCCGCAGGAGACCGCAGTGGTAAAAAACTGTATAAAGCAGGCAGATAACCGCATCGTCTATTCGTTTGGAAACTTCCCGAAAGTTTCAAACTTTCGGGAAGTTCTCGTCTAATTTAAAATTCCGCGCTGCCCGGATACCTTGGGAACGCGATCACGTCGCGAATATTGGTCATGCCTGTTACGAACAAAATAAGCCGTTCGAAGCCAAGCCCATAGCCTGCATGTGGGGCAGAGCCGAAACGCCGGGTATCGAGATACCATGAGAGTTCGTGTTCCGGGATGTGCATTTCCTGCATCCGTTTTACAAGTCGGTCATAGCGTTCTTCCCGTTGTGAGCCGCCCACGATCTCGCCGATGCCGGGGAATAAAATATCCATGGCCGAAACGGTTGGTCCTGGAACTCCTTCCTTTGCTTCGTCCTGCCGCATGTAAAATGCCTTGATGGCAGCAGGATAATTGGTCAGAATGACCGGTTTTTTGAAATGTTTTTCTACCAAATACCGCTCGTGTTCGCTTTGCAGGTCGGTGCCCCATCCTTCTACAGGGTATTGGAATTTCCCTTTTTTATTCGGTGTGGAGTTTTTCAGAATGTCAATGGCCTCGGTGTAGGCAATTCTAACAAACTCATTGTCAATCACAAAACGCAGTTTTTCCGTCAGGGACATCTCGCTACGCTGATCCTGAGGCTTGGATTTTTCCTCTTCAATCAGGCGCTCTTCCAGTATTCTCAGATCGTCAGCGCAATGCTCAAGGGCATATCGTATGACGTATTGAAGCATCTCCTCGGCGAGGTTCATGTTGTCGTGGAGGTCGTTGAATGCAACCTCTGGTTCGATCATCCAGAACTCGGCCAGGTGGCGTGTGGTGTTGGAGTTTTCGGCGCGGAAAGTTGGCCCGAAGGTGTAAATTTCACCAAGTGCCATCGCTGCCAATTCTCCTTCTAATTGCCCGGACACGGTGAGGTTGGTGCTGCGGCCAAAAAAGTCTTTGGAAAAATCCACTTCGCCGGATTCAGTACGGGGCGGCTTGTCCAGCTCGAGGGTGGTTACCCGGAACATTTCGCCGGCGCCCTCAGCATCACTGGCCGTGATGACCGGCGTATGCAGGTAGTAGAATCCCTTGTCGTTGAAGAACTTATGAATGGCGAATGCCAATGCATGGCGAATCCGAAACACGGCAGCAAAGGTATTGGTGCGGAAACGCAGGTGTGCATGTTCGCGTAAAAACTCCAGGCTTTGCTTTTTAGGCTGAAGTGGAAATTCATCTGGGTTGCAATCGCCCAGAATTTCAATCGAGCTGGCTTTTACCTCAACTTTTTGGCCCTTCCCCTGGCTTTCGATGAGCAAGCCTGTTGCAGCAATGGCCGCGCCGAACTTGATGCGGGCGAGCGTGGCTTCGTCGGTATTTTCAAAATCCACCACCACTTGCAGGTTGTTGGACGTAGAGCCGTCGTTCAAGGCTATAAATTGGTTGTTGCGAAAGGCTTTGACCCAGCCTTTAACAGTAACTTCTGTTCCGCCAGCAGACGGGTCGGTATGGAGGAGTTCGGCGATTTTTATCCTTTTCATGTAATCTGATCTCATGAAGCGTGTGTCATTCTGAGCGTAGCGAAGAATCCGTGGAGGCACCTTACCTTGGATTCTTCGCTACACTTGGACGACATGACTTGTTTTTTTTAAAAAAGAGGCGCAAAAGTAGGCTAAACCCTCGATTTTGAAAGGGTAAGCAGCAGGTAAATTTGGGGTGTTTTTT
>JAUSMG010000281.1 GCA_030645295.1 Saprospiraceae bacterium
TCCACGCTGAGCACCTGGATGGATTTCAGGACTCCAGCAACGATCGTCACCGAACCACTTGCCCGTACTTCATTGGCCGTAGACTGCCAATCGTGGAGATTAGAAGTCCCTTTGATTGCCAAAGAAAAATTGGATGCGCGGTAATTTTCTTGCCCGTAAGCAAACGAAAGTGCGAAAAAAAACAGAATAAAAAATTTACTTCTCATCTTGATTAAGTTTGGTACAAAAGTATCCGTGTCTGAAACCGTAGGTTAATGAGCAGGGTTAGAGCTCAATTTGACCTTGGTCATGCCTGGGTAAGACGCACGACAGCGTCCGAACTGACCAAAACCCAGAAAATATCACTCACGCGAACCAAAGGCCGAAAAGCGCTGATTCACCTTAAGTATGCTTTCCACTTAATATCGCGAAAGGGCACAAAAAAAGCGCAAGCCATCCAAATTGGATGACTTGCGCCATTTTTATTAAAATATCTCAGGCTGATTTATCCCAACCCAGGACACTTTCTTTATTTCTTCAAAGTCCGCAAGTAATTGACCACGCTCCACATATCCGTTTCGTCGGGTATTTTCTTTTTGAACGAAGGCATATCATCACGACCTTCGTTGCTTTTGTAAAAGATCGAGCCATCTGTTTGCGATTGAAAACCTGCAACAGAAAAATCACCACAATCCGTTTTAAGTTGAGCGGCTTTTGAACCGTCACCCAAACCTTTAGAGCCATGGCAGGATTTGCAGTGTTTGACATAAAGGGCTTTACCCGCAGCGATCGACTCGGCATCTGATTTGACGGGGTTTTTCATTTTTTTGTACTTCTCTGGTACAATCCAAGGGTCACCGGCAGAAGTTGGCAAAAACGCAGTGGCAGCGAGCAAGGCGAAAAACGAAAAAATGCCTGCAATTATGACCATTCTTGTGTTCATGATGTGTTGAATTTTAATAAATTAATGATGTTTTTCCAGTTTTGGCGAACGTGTGCTCACCTTGCTGATCTTGGATATTTTGTAGGTTTGGAACAGGATGTATAAAATTACGCCCCAGATTCCAATCAACATGGTGTTGACTATAGCAATGAGATAAATGGGCGCATTTGCCCGGGAGGACCAAAGTTCGCGTGCACTTAAATTTGGATCAATGATCAATGGAGTCCCCCACTTGATCTTGCGCTGAAACTCTACATTACCAAAACGCTCATGGTCTTCAATTTTAGCCACAATGATCAGATTGCCAGCAGTGTCCCCGCCAATGACAGTAGAAAAATCTGCCGTCACCTCACCGTTCTCATCGGTGGTCTCCGGGTCCTCAGACAGTGGCAAAAGGCCGAACAACCTTTGGATGTAAAGATGTACTTCAACTTCTCCCACCGGCACTTCATTTCCTTCGGCATCCAATGCCTGGAGCGAAATATGTACCTGCCGAACGGAATCCTCTTCCGACAAACTCATCTCAAAACTTGATTCCGCAACGATCACTTCTACACTGACCGGGTCGAACTGTTCTGTACCGTCCGTAACCGCAACAAAGGTATATTCCCCTCCTGCTCCAGCATATTTTTCGACTCCTTCAGGCAGGATATATCTGGCAAGCCCATGGTCGTCCGTCGCAACATTACCCAACAAATTGGCCTCATCTTCTGCATCGCGATAAAAATGGACCTGAATTCCTTTCTGTGACTGCCAGATACCCTCCAGTTTGGCTTTTGCAATAAGCTCCAGAATTTTGGTTTTATTATTGGCCTCAATGTACCGGAATTCAAGACTCAAGTCCGGTTTTTCGGCCTCTGTAGAATCACTTTCAGTTTGTGCAACAGCCGAAAAGGCCATCAGAAAAACCACCGCAGTAGCCATAAGAAAACGGCTGACCCACGGGTTCTTTATATTGGTCGTGATAAATTTCATGACTGAACTGATTGTATTTAGACGAATGGATTCCCAATAGTATCAAACTATTTTTCAGGCTGGCTCAATCGAGGATCGGTTTCCCTTTTCTGGCGGCCTCTTCATGCTCGATCGTCTCTGCGATCGGAATAATGGGGAAAAGTCTGCTCAAAAAGGTGATGATCAAAAGGGCCCCGGCGAGCGTCGAACCTGTAATCCACCACTCCTTGAAGGTCGGCATATAATGCTGCCAGGATTCCGGCACCCGGGTCATGGGAATGAATGGATGGCTCAGCGTCGGGATGACGATGAGGAAACGTTTGAACCACGCCCCCACGATGACCATAATGGCGATCACGAACATCGGGAATGGCTTTCTGCCACGGCGGAACATCAATACCAGAATGGGTATGACCATGCCAAATATTTGTACCGACCAGAAAAGCGGTGAATAACTGCCAAAAAACAACTGCTTCAAGTGTGCGCTTTCCGCCGCTTTCATTTTGTAAGCGGGCACGAAATACTCGTTGATGTTGAAATACAAATATACCAAAGACAGGAGCACTAACAATTTGCCCATGTAATCAAAGTGCTTGTCTGTCAGGTAGTTATCCAGGCTATAAGCCTTTCGGAAAATATACATGGCTGCAATTACGCCGCCTGCGCCAACCATGAATGCCCCTGAAATAAAGTACGGGCCAAAGTTGTTGCTGTCCCAACCCGGGCGCAGCGTGGTGGCGAAGAGCCAGGAAGTAACCGTGTGTATTCCAAAAGCCACCGGGATGATCAAAATGGCCAGAATCTGCTCCGAACGGCGCAGGATTTTCTCCTGCTCCGGGTGGTGACTCCAACCCAATGCCAGCACTTTGTAAAGATTGTGTTGCCACTTTGAACCGTCTTTGTGGTGGTCGCGCAAAATGGCCAGATCGGGAATTAGCGGCAGATACAACAACAGCAAACTGATGACCAGATAGGTCGAGATCACAATCACGTCCCAGGTTATGGGCGACTGGATCCGTGCATGCAGCAGCACGTTCATAAACCGGTCCGGACGACCCATGTCCACGACAATGACCAGCGCGGCAAATAAGATGGAGGCCACCGCAATGATCTCCGAAATCCGGGTAAGCGGCGTTCGCCAGTGTGCGCCGGAAAGTTTCAGAATAGCGCTCATAAGCGAGCCAACGAGGCTTATGGCGACAAAAAATACGAAATTAGCGATGTAAATGCCCCATGTTGAGTAATCGCGCATGGCGGTGATCCCCAGGCCATACCGGATCTGTTCAATATAAAAGTACAATCCAATGGCGCAAATGATCAGCAAAACGGCCACCCAGATATGGCCCAAACGGCCAAAGGGCCGCGGCATCAGATCCATCGTTATGGCATCGGTCCGATCGCCGGAGGCTTTAGTAGTTACTTTATTTCTCATGTTCGTGGCCTTTGTTTTTGGTGAATTCATCATCCTCGAACGGGAACGAACGGTTTGCAGGAGGCAGGTAATATACCCGGGGCTTCGTGCCCATATCCTCCAGGTAACGGTAACCCGCCCGGTCGCGCAGCAATTCGCTCAGACGCACCGTTTCTTCACCATTGGAGACGGCATCTTCGTACTCGTCGCCGAAGTAAAAAACGCCGTTCGGGCAGGCTGAAACACAGTGCGGCATTTCGCCTTTGCGCGTCATGTCGGGACAGAAATCGCATTTGGACACGGTGCCCATCTTGGCCGGGACACTTGTTTCCGGAGAATAATGTTGGTGTGCTACTTCGAGCGGAAATTTAGGTTCGCTCCAATCAAAGGTGCGGGCAGAATATGGGCAGGCCACCATGCAAAAGCGGCAACCGATACAACGATCAGTGTCGATCAATACAATACCATCCTCACGTTTATACGTCGCGTCCACCGGACAAACTTTGACACAGGGCGGCTCATCGCAGTGAAAACACATGGTTGGCTGCCAATAAGGGGCGGCCAGCTTGGTATCCTGCATTTTCAGGACCTTGAGGAATTCATTATCGGGGCCACAGTGGTGCATTTTCTCGCAGGCATCGTGGCATTTTCGGAGATTTTTGCAGCGGGCCAGGTCAATGACCATGACAAAACGCCGGTTCGGAATCCCTTCCCGAGCGGCTTCCGGGGAGATATGAACTTCTGGAATGGGCTTGAGAAAGCCTTTATCTATTTCTACGATCTCGCCTTCGGGAGAAAGCAGTTTGACCATTTCGCCGGTTATTTCCACGCTATCCGTTTGGAAAGCATGAAGCACCGTCACCGAGCTGGCAACGGCGGCAATGCCAAGCCCCTTTTTCAGGAACTCACGGCGGTCGTTGTGCTGAACTGTTGGTTTCATTTTTTTACTGTTTGTTTTTCTCCATCCACTGCTTCAGTTTCTCATTGGAAACTGCCACGGGTTTGCCGCACATGGGCGGGAGGTGGCGTTTATCTACCTCGACCAATTTCCCGTCGGCGGTTAGCATTTTGACCATTTCCGGGGCTTCTTTTTCTTCCTCGTCAGGCAGGGCCTTGACAATGGTCAAACCCAAAGCAACCCCGATTCCGGCCGTTATGCCCGTTTCGATGAAGTTGCGCCTTGGCAGTTTTTTTTGTTCGTTGTTGTGTTCCATTTTTCTCTTATTTTCATTTCAGAGATAGCCTGATAATAGTATGGGGGTGACGATTATTATCATCCTACCATCATCACCCCCAATTACTCAAACTATGCTAACAGTATTGCATTAATAGTTCCACAAACGGGTTACGTTGAAACCAAGGCGGAATCTGGAGCCGATACGGTCAAAAAAGCCTTTGTCGCCGAAGAATTCACTAAGGCTGCCATCCTCATAAGTAAGATCCTTCCTGTTGGGATCGCCATTAGGGTTTGGGTCTTGCCCATACCGATAGTACATGCTGTTTTCCTGTGGCACTATTAAATTGTAGTTGCCGAGGAAAATCTGGAAAGCGTGGGAGCTTGTACTCAATTGAAGTCCAAGACTCACATTGGGGTTCGGGTTTGGCCTGGTATCCGCTGCGAGCCCAAGTTCGGTATCAGCTTCGGCATATATCCTATATTTGGAGAGTGGTTGATCCACATTCAAAATGATGGACATGACCGGTGTTACCTTATACTGGGCGCTTACTGCGATGGCGAAATGATCATTTTTCAAGGCCCGGTTCTCCTGCAGGTTGAAGTGGGTCAGGCTTGGCGCAATTTGCAGGGAAAATTTGTCATTGAACTTCCGGGCAATAAGCACTTGGTGAAAGAAGGAAAACCTGTCATAATCATCGTAATAATATTTAAAGTCATGCTTTATCCCCATATTAACAAAGTAAGTAACCGATACTGGCATAGTCCAGCTTTTCCGTTGCTTGAGCAGTGCATATTTGGCGGAGAAATCAGCATACCTTTTAAATTTGGTAAATCCGACTCCAACACTCAGGTTATCAATAGGGGTATAACTGAAGCCCATACGAATGTTTGAAGTCTCGTAAAGCCCCCAGGCATCCTTCTTATAGTTTTTCAATACCCCGAACCGGTGCTGGATATCAAACTGAAAAGTATTTTTGATTGGAACCATTACTGTTTGATCGTCCATGATCATCGTACTTTCAAACGTTGACTTAACGGGGCGGTTTGTGACGGGGGCTGCTTGCTCTTCGCCCTCTTCTTGTGCCAGAACAGGAAAGGTCATAATACACAAGAGAAAGCCGAGCAAAATTTTTGGTAATAGACGCAGTCGCATCTGTTTCTGCGATTGCATGGTTAGCATATTTTTCATAATATCCCTTGTTTAAAATCTTGGAAAGTTGAATTGAAAAATGTCCGCCGAAATGGAAATACGGTTTTAGTCATTGGGGGCTCCTTTGAGCATCCACGCCCGAATCAGGTTAAGGTCCTCCTGAGGCATGGATCCATCAGGTGGCATGGGAAGACTCCCTACACCATATAAAATAGCGGCTATGAGTGAGCTTTCATCGGGGAAAGTGGTGTTGATGTAGGTTTTCCATTTAGGAGTCGAATTTGGATTTCCAATGACCAAATCTCGATATGCATAGCTGACCTTTCCATAAGCCAAATCGGCTCGCAGGTCGGGTTGCTTCGACCCGTCATGGCATTGCGCAATCCCACAACTCTTTGCTAAAATGGGCAACACATCCCTATTGAAAGATATGTAATCAGGATTTGGCAGAACGGATTCTGGAGGATAATCGGAATAGCAGGACTGAATTATCAGTACCAACCCTATCACGAATGCGATTTTTAATGTTGTCTCTCGCATGGCTTTAAAATTTTAAATGTTTTAAAAACGGCCTTGATTTCCTGTTCCCGAGATGTCGGCACAAGACGTTCAATTTGCCTGATAGCTTAAAAGCCTTGCATCCGTTAGGGCCTGTTCCAATAGTATCGGTACAGGATGTTCATTTTGACCGTTATCCTATCCGCAATATTGGTGGAAACGATACCAAAATCACTCAGCGCATTGAATTCAAACTGACCGATAAACCCTTGAGTCCAAAAAGATTTTGTGGCATCCGCATTGGGGAAGTACGTTTTACCTAAATAATTGAGCTTCATGGTCACCTCTTTTGTGAACCCATGGAAGGTCATGTCTGCCGTAACGTTATAGCCTCCTTTTCTGTCCAGTTCCACTTTTTTACTTACAAAATAAGCGGTATCCGATTTTGCCCCTAAGGTCAAACCAAAGGTGTTGCGCAGACACCCGGTATCCCGACCTGGTTCGCTGGTATTTACAGAAGAAAGCTTTACCCAACCAGACATAGTAGTGAGCTCTGGGTGGTCTCCAATAAATTCCAACTGTGCATTAAAGGTGTTAAAGCGCCCGGTCAGCAAGGAACCTACCCCTTTGTAAGGAGTTTCCCAGGATACGTTGGAGTGCGATTTGTCAAAGTCCCATTTTGTGCTTACGTCAGAAACTGTGTCTATAGAATATTCATTTTCAAACGGATCAAGATCGCCTATGACGGCATCTTCCCTCGTGCAAGACAAACTGTGGATCAGGAATGAATAAAAAACAATACCTGCCACGAAAGCGGTTAGAATTTTTATCTGTTTCATAATAAAGTGAGATAGTTAAAAACTTTTTTCGCATCAAAAGTGGCAGGTTAAGCCACCATGATTTTATAATACAAATCACTGCCAGCAATGATTTGTATCATTCTTATGCCGACAAGACACATGGAGAAGCCTGTGTGCTGAGTAGCAGTTGTTC
>JAUSMG010000283.1 GCA_030645295.1 Saprospiraceae bacterium
GTGCCATCCCCACGGCCATCGAAAGATGTCCGGCCACAATCGCGTTGCCTCCATAAATTTTTTTCCCTTCAAACAAGTGCATGGAACCGCCCCGGCCCCGGCTGCATCCTTCCTGCTTGCCGTACATTTCAGCCATGATCGCGCCGGCATCTACGCCCCGCGCCAAAGCGTGCCCGTGTTCCCGGTAGGTAGCGAGCACATAGTCCTCGTCCGTCAGCGCCTGCATGACGCCGACGGCCACGGCTTCCTCCCCGATGTAGAGATGGAGAAAGCCGCGGATATTTGTTTTGGTGTACATCTCGGCAGACTTCTCCTCAAAGCGGCGGATGAGGAGCATTTGGTAAAGGAGGCGGAGACCGGAGTCGCGGTCTGTTGTTATTTCCATGTTCGAGGATGTTTTCATAATGCTGCGTTTTGAAACGTGGATGCCGTTCTCGGGAAAGGCGACAATTCCCGCCATCCATACCGGACGGCCACAAAGACGGCAAGTACCATAACCACCGTGCTCATCACTGCTGAGCTGATGGCTTCTTTATTAAGATTGCTCCAGAGTGGAAAGATCCCCTTCCGGTAATCCCAATTCCCTTGCTTTCAATAATCGCCGCAGGATTTTCCCGCTCCGTGTTTTCGGGAGACTATCCAAAAAACTTATCTCTTTGGGGGCCACTGCGGGGCCCATTTTTTTTCGGGCAAATCCGATGATGTCCAGTTTCAGATCGTCATTGGCCACATTCCCGGCTTTAATAACGATAAATGCCTTCACCAATTCCCCGATGGTCGGGTCGGGTTTTCCGATGACGGCAGCTTCAGCCACTGCGGGGTGTTCCATTAGCGTGCTTTCCACTTCAAAAGGGCCAACCAGATGCCCCGAGGTTTTGATAATATCATCTGCACGGCCCACAAACCAGAAATACCCATCGGCATCCTTTCGTGCCAAATCACCCGTAATGTACCAATCACCCCGAAAGCATTTATTGTATCGCTCCTCATCATTCAGGTAGGCCCGGAACATGGAGGGGAAGCCTTTTTTTAACACCAGTTGTCCCTGTTTATCAGGCGCCTGGATGATCTTGAGGTCGGTATCCGTCGCTTCTGCAATGGCCGCTTCCACACCGGGCAGGGGTTTGCCCATAGAACCGGGTTTTACGGGCATGGAAGGGAAATTGGCGATCATAATGCCACCGGTCTCCGTTTGCCACCAGTTGTCGAGCACAGGAATGCCAAAGGTTTTCTGGCACCATACCACCGCATCGGCGTGCAAAGGCTCACCCACGCTGAGCATCAGTCGGAGGTTTTCGAGATGGTAGACCTCCCGTGGACGAATATCCATGCGCATCAAGCGCCGAATGGCAGTAGGGGCGGTGTACCAGACATTGACTTTTTGCGCTTCCAGGATGGAGTACCAGCGGGCAGCGTCGAACTCTTCTTCGTCCACAATATTGGTCACACCATTTACCAGCGGTGCGATGATTCCGTAGGAAGTTCCAGTTACCCAACCCGGATCAGCCGTACACCAAAAGACATCGCCTTCATGGAAATCGAGTACATATTTGCCGGTCATGTAGTGCGTCAAAACGGCTTGATGCACGTGCAAAGCACCTTTGGGCATTCCGGTGGTACCGCTGGTAAAGTGCAATAAGGCCGGGCATTCGGGGTCGGTAGCTGGAATAGTGAACTGCTCGGATGCCTGGCGCATCAGGCCGGGAAGGGATAATATCTGGGTTGAACTATTTTCAGGTGCATCCGTAAGCAATACGTATTGGAGATTTGGAAGCCTGTCCAGTATTTGTTGCACGGTTTTATTGAAAAGGAAAGAGGTCGTTATCAGTACCTTAGCATTGCCCCGACTCAATCGCTGCCAAACGGGTTCGGGACCAAAAACCGAAAACAAAGGGCAAAAAATGGCCGTCTTTTTTAAGGTTCCAAGTGCGGCGATATAAAGTTCTGGAATCCTGCCGGCGAAAGAAAAAACGGTGTCCCCTTTCATCACGCCCAAATTTTCGAGGACGTTGGCGAACTGGGAAGTGCGTTTTTGTAAGTCGGCATAGGTGGCCACTTCTACGCTTTTGTCTTTTCGTAACCACCGAAGGGCCACGGTATTTTTCAGCGGACCAAGGGCGTGACGGTCAACAGCTTCGTAGGCAATATTGAGCCCTTTGGCATCGGGGAGGCCCACCAGCTTATTCCGTTCGTTTTGCCACCTGAATCCCTGGTAAAAAGAATTATAGTCGGATAAGTTTGGCATCTTATATGGATTTGGTGTGGTTTATAGCGATAAGGTGTACAAAAATACTACTTTTGGTGTGTGCATCAGGAGAATCAAAGTCTGTGGCGGAAGTGATTCTTATCACCTTAAGGGGCACTACTTTTGGAAAGCGCTCCACCAATATTTTCAGGATAAAAACTGAACTTTAACCATGATGAAAAAAGGCCGTCAGAAAAAATATTTCAGGGCAATAGGGAAATCTATGCTCCGCCACCTGCGGGCTTTTTTCGAGACGAAAAAACCAGAGGAACTCCATCGATTCCGCGTTCAGGTAAAAAAGTTGAATGCGCTCCTCTTGCTCTTGCCGGAGCGTTCAAAAGAGGATGATTATGCCAAACACCTCAAAAAGCTACGATCAACTTATAAACATGCCGGAGAAATTCGCAAAGCGCATATCAACATAGGACTGCTTGAGCAGTATCCAATGGACAATCCATTGTTTAAGCACGCGTTAGAAAATAAGGTAAAAAGGGAGACAGAGCAGTTCTGCTTAAAGCGCAATGCCGGTATAAAAAATGTTAAATGGATCTGTAAAACGATGGCTGTAGCATTTCCGGCAGTAAAAGACAGCGTTGTTTTAAACCTGTTTCAACGGCGATTGAAGAAACTGGTCCGTTTATTTGAAAAATCCAGGGAATCTATTGAACAACTGCATAATGTCAGAAAAGAGATAAAAAAACTGTTGTATCTGAATCAAATGTTACCAGGATCACTGGCCGAAAAACTACACCTGAATGCGGAATATCTGGATCAATTGCAGGATACCATCGGGAAATGGCACGATGTTGAGTCCGTTACTGAACTATTGAAAAGAGAAGGACTTACAAAGGGAAGCGCCATCACAACCCTTCACCGCCAGCGCAGAAAACTGCACCGCGCTGTACTTGTTTCATCCGAAGATTTTGCCAAAAAAGTTGTTTCTGAGGATGACCAACATTTTTCCCGGGACTGATGCAGATCAGTTTGATTATGGCACAGTAATGTCAACTTTGCAGCAAAAGCACTCATTATGGAAAAGAAAATACAGCCCAGCCCACCGGTTGAATTTCCACCACCGGAAAAAAGAGAGGAAATTTTGCCAATTATTGACCCTGAAGCACCCCTTATAATTGTTCCGGAGGAAATACCTGATCTCATTCCGGACGATGACCCATTTGAAACCCCGCCATACGAACTGCCTCCAATTGGTGAGGGTCCTTGAGAGGACGAGTTTTTTTGACAGGATCAACAGGATAATCAGGAGGTGTGACTGCGATTTTGTCGGCTTTACCGACACCCCCTCTTAAATCCTGATTATCCTGAAGATCCTGTCAAAAATCAACCATGTCCGGCAGCCAAATATCAGATATTGTTATCATGAAATTGAAAATCCTGCTCCTGGTTTTATCCGCTTGGGTTCTGGGTACCCCCAACGCTTCTGCCCAGCAAGAACCCAAAGCCCGGAATTACCTCGTTTCCGTTTTCAATGCCGCCACGTTATTGCCTTCGGGCAATCTATTCCCAACGCCCGTGCATCTGGGTGCCACAGCAGGCGCAGAATTCCGGTACAATCGCAAACCGAACCACCAATGGTTTCAGACCGCCAAGCTGGGTTTTTCACATCACAGATACGTGCAAAATACCATTCAATTGTATTCCGAGTTTGGCTATCGACAAGTGATCCTGCACGGTATAGCAATGGAATTGCGGCTGGGAGGAGGTTACCTGCATGCCATCCCTGCGGCGGAGATTTTTGTACTGAAAGGAGATGCCTACAAGAAAAGAACAAACCTCGGGCGACCACAAGTCATGACGGGTGGGGCATTTGGGTTTAGCTATACCCAGCAAAAAGCGGCCAAACCGCTGCGCTTTTTCCTGGATTATCAGTTTTACCTACAATTGCCTTTTGTGAAACAATATGTAACGCTGTTGCCCAACACTTTGCTCCATGTGGGTGTGGCCGCACCATTTTCTATAGTTAAAAAGTAAAGCATATCCATGAAAATAATAGAGATCACGCTCCTGGTTTTGGTTACGGCCCTGCTGTCACTTTTTTCCTGTAGAAAACCTGAAATAGGTCATACCGAAAATTGCAGCTTTACGCCTGGCGCAATGCATCCTAAGGCTGCTGTTTATCAATCTGTAATGGACAAATATACGGCCAATGGTTTGCCGGGTATCTCGGCCCTGATCCGCGACGAAGACGGCGTTTGGGTGGGCGCTTCCGGGAAAGCAGACATTGGGAAAAACGTGGACATGTCGCCTTGCACCGTTTCAAAAGCAGCCAGTCTGACCAAAACCTTTATTGCGGCGCTCGCCCTGAAACTGGTGGAAGAAGGCAAATTTGGTCTGGATGATCCACTGACCCAATGGCTCCCGGAAAAGCCGCTTTCCAATTTAAAAAACGCCAATATCAGTACCGTCCGCCAATTGCTCAACCACACCACGGGGATCGCCGATGTGATCGAGGATGAAGGTTTTTACCTGGCAGTACTGAACGATCCGGCCCGTAAATGGACCCCGGAGGACTTGCTGGAATTCGTGTACGGGGATGATCCGGTGTTTGCCCCGGGCGGCGGGGTTTCTTATTCCAATACCAATTTTTTATTGTTGGCCATGGTGATCAATCGTGCGACCGGGCAGGATCACAGCCAACTGCTGCGGGAAAAGGTGCTGGTACCGCTCGCCCTCGACCAGAGTTTTTATTACTGGCACGACGATCTGCCTGAAAATGTAGCACAAGGCTATTTCGACCTGTACAACAACCAGAGCATCGTAAACGTGACCAATTTCAACACTGGCAGTGGCAACGGATATGGCGGTCTGTATTCCAATGTATTTGATCTTCAGACTTTTATAGAGGCTTTGGTGCGGGACAAGACCCTGCTCTCACAGAACACACTCGATCAGATGCTGACCTTTGGCGAGCCCGAAGGCACGACGAACAAAAGACTGGGCCTTGGCATTTTTAAAGATTTTCTCGAACGTGCGCCCGACCAGTTTGCCTACGGTCATCGGGGACGCGACTTGGGCTACACAGCAGATATGTTCTGGTTTCCCAATCAGGACTATACCATGACCTATCTCATCAACTACGGCAGCGATGCCAAAAGCGAACTCCGGCAGCAGTTTTATGACTTTAGGAAGGAAATCGTGGATGTAATGATGGAGTAGTTTAATTGCTCAACTCCTTTGTTTGCAGGATTATTCTGCCGTTATTTTCTTTTTCAAATCTTCAAACAAGGTTAAGCGATGCCACTCATTGCTTGTGTGAAAAGAACACTCCTCAATTTGACGAACCCACTGCCGCATCCGTTGGCAAAAAATCGGATCGATGGAGCGTAAAAAGTTAGGATTGTCTATAGTGGTATAAACGGCCACCGGATTCTCACCGTGGCGAATCAAAATGATGTTGTTGGTGTGTGCTATTTCGTTCAAATAAAGGTCGAACGACGCTGTGGGAGAGCCATCTTTTAAATAACCCTTGTGTCCTTGTGCCGCCATTTCGGCGCGGGAGTCCAGCATTTCTAAAAGTTCTGAACGAAGTGTTTGCGGCATCGCGGCATCAGCAAAAAAATTGCCTTCCGAATAGTAACGGATTTGGTTGAGGATGTTGCTCGCTACCGAACGTGACCAGTATTCTTTGCTGGGTATCAGCTGATAAACATCAGCTATGGCCTTACGGTGTTCCTCTAGTTTAGGCCACTGGGCATACATTTCTTTCGCATCAAATTTTTTTCCAAGCATTTCGGGTAACTTCCAGTTTGTCCGGCACCAAACGTAGAGTTTGAAAACCAAAAGGTTTGGGTAAATTAATGAGTGGAAAAGTGGAATTTCATTGGAGGCATAAATAATACTTGATTGAGGCATTCGTGCAATCGCTTCTATGTCGTGCCTTATCTTTTCGAGAAACGTTTCAGGTGTGTTGGCCAGGTGCTGGGGCAGTGAGTAGTCGAATGCGATTTTTTCGTAGTCGCCATGTCCGTTGTGCACATACTGGTCAATTGAAACGCCGTAATGTCGAGCTATCGTCAAAACTTCATCTGTTGAGAAGGGCACTTTGCCCGTTATTTTCTTGTACACATTGGCCTTGCTTTGATGGAGCAATTCCACGATTTCTTCCGCTAGCAGGGTCTCAGCTTTGGAGATTCGATTGATTTGTTCAAATAGGTATTGATGGAAGCGGTGGTTCATGGCAATAGGTGAAGGATTTAAGGGATGAATAATTGAGATTGAAAGAAAATGTCTTTAAAAGTGCAAACTTTTTTTCTCACAAGTTGAGATTGACATCGACTTTTTTTGAAAAAATCTCACGCGAAGATACTGTTTTTAAAAATTCGATAAATAGTCTCACCGTGTGAGACTATTTATTCCAGAGCCTCATAAGGTGAAAAAAGTCGATTTGCAAAAATGGAAACAGGACAAAACCTTTGTCCTGCAATTGCATAATTCCCGAGGATTCTCAATTCCAACCGTTCACCTACAAAATTGCTCACGTTTATGAAGACCAAACTTTTTTTGTTTTTGAATTGCTTGCTCTTGGTGTTCCCACTTCTATCTCAGGTAACTGAATCTTGCCTAAAAAAAGGATACACCGTTGAGGAGGTGTCGTATGGGAAAATCCCGAAAGACCTTGGCCAGTCAGAAATCAGCCCAATGGATCTTTTTGAAGCGCAACTTCATCGCGTTCATTACTCGATTGAAGAAATCGTATTTGCTGATGGCCATCATATATTCCAAACTAACTTTGTAAATGCAGGCAAGATTTTCTCGAATTGGCCTGTTCAGGTGAGCCGAGTCATTTCGGACAGCACGGGCACATGCATGTACGATTCTACAGATGTGCTTTGGCGGTTTTTTCCCGCTGATTCCGCGTATAATGCTGAGTATCAGGAAGCTCAGGCTGGATTTGTTGAAAATATGACTTCACCACCCTCGACATTCCCTTTGCCAGGGGCAGAATATCTTGCCTATTTGGATTCTATCGGCTATCTTGTAGAACTTCTCGATCAGGATGCGATAAGGATATCTAATAGCGATGAAGAGCAACTTTATGAGCCGCAGGCTATGCGGGTAAGCACCAAAAATTATGTCTACGGGCGACTTGAACGTGAATATCAAGTTCGCTATACGAATCTGGAAGGCTACGGGATTGTACCGCTTTCAGAACGCGAGGTACTCTACGAGACAAGGCCATCAGGCCTGTGTATGGAGAAAATAAATGTCCGCAGGTACAGTAACTATTTTGTCGAGATAAGCGAGAGGATGGTTACTACTAAGCCTGAATGGGTATCCAATCTCAAGGTTTGGCCTACGCCAGTTAGCGATGCACTTTTTGTTCAGATACCCAGAAACGTGTTGCCCGGAAGCAGTCTGCGCATCTACAATTCTTCCGGAAGTCTAATGATGGAAAGTCATGGGGTCCAACCCAATGCGAGTTGCAATTTTGAGATGAAACATTTTCCACCCGGCGTATATGTTCTGCAGGCAGAACTTTTGTCAGGGTTGCACAGCTGCAAAGTGATCAAACAATAATTTCCATTCAAAAAAACAAAAGATTAAAGCAATGAAATACCTTTGCGTTCTTTCATTAATTGCCCTTGTGGTGGATTGCACGATGGCTCAAACCACGCTGGAATGCGCTGAGTGGCAGTACCTCCCGCACTATATCAACCCCAATCCAGTCATTCAAGACACAGTTATCACCAATCCCCCAGAAAACGATCCTCCTGCCCCACCCGAAAGCGGTGAAACCAGAGGCATATTTTGGGTGCACGGCTTGGGAGGCGATGTATATGGTTGGAACAGAGCCAATTCTGCCACCAGATTAGGCGCCAGTGATTTTCCGGCTCGAGACGTAATCACTGCTACAAAAGGAATGACTTACGGGGTTAACAGTTTGATTGATGCTGGGCTTAATCTTGAAGAGGCCATTTTCGATGAGAGGCCTAGTTTTGAGGCTGCCGGAGTGGAGGATCATCTCCAAAACTATGTGATAGCCCATAGCCAGGGAGGATTGGTGTCGCGCATGGCAGACAAACATTATGATATCCTCGACACAAGAACTTTCGGGGGCATCGTTACCTTTGGAACGCCACATGGCGGGGCACAGATAATAAACAGCCGAAACAGTGGATACATCGAGCAGCTCGCAGCGGAAGGATGTAAAGCGATTGGTTCTGCAGAGTTGCTTTCAGCGCTTGGGCAAAACGTGTCACCCTTCATTTTCAATGTCGTGTCGAACGGGGGCCTGCAACTCGTCAATGGTGCTTGCGACCTGAGTTCGGCACTACTCCCCCACACTTTGTTCAGCGAACTAAATACTCCTATCACCGACGATTACTTTGTTGGCGCCGAAGAGTTGGGAAACCTCAATGCGCACGGCAATCCGAATGTGCAAAAAGTTGCCATGCACGGAGTAGAATATACCGAAGGGGAAGACCCGATAAATCCGAAGCAGTTGATGTTTCGCACGTTTTCTTCAAGAGCGCCTAACACGCCTGCCGCTTTTATGGCAGATGACGACGATGAACTGGTTGATCTTGCTAATGAAGCCACGACGAGATACCTTGAGCGCCACGTATATCACCTAGACCGTGCTATGTACTTTACTTTTCGTGGCGGGTTGTTTGGATTCAGAGCGAATAAGCATTTTAAACTGGCTGAGGTTTTTGGAAATGCATAAAGTTTCATGCAGCGGGTGGACGACAGATGGAAGTTTATTATTGGCGCGAAACAGTGGGTGCCTAATGCTCCAGAAGCCTGTATGTGCGAGTGGATCAACTCACTGGACGGCTGGTCACATTTTGGCCCGGCCATGGCAAGCACCCCGGAAGAGTGCGAATTTTTTGCAGCCAACTACAATGTTCCCGGTGAATATGTCAGTTGCAGTTGGTCGCCAGCGTCTTATGTCTTGGAAGCCAAAGCTTCCGACGGAGTAGTCTTGCAGGAGTCAGCACAAGCATTTCCAGGTGCTATTCCACACTACATGGACCAAACAAACCACTTCCAGATGCGCAACAGCTCAAAGACGAAGGAAGCATTGTTGAAATTGTATGAGGGAGACTTAGATCCCTGGTTCTTCACTAAAGAAAAATAAGTGTTTGACAAAAACAACCGTGAAGACCGCTGCGGACATCAGAGGTTGATTTTTCAATGCATCGTTCGCAGCTGTCTTCGCGGTCAATGCAAATCCTTTTATCTCATTGCGCTCATTCTAAAACTGAAGTTTATGAAAATGGCAGTTCATCTTTTAGCCCTTGCAATCATGCTCGGCTCTTGCAGAAAAGAGCCTTTGCCCACCATGCCTCCTCCGCCTCCCCTGCCAGCATCTGCACTCGAAGTGCTCTGGCAACACCCGCTTAGCCCCGACACCTCCGAAGTGTTTGGCTCTGCCTGGCATGTTTGGCAGGACAGGGTGGTCTATACAACCAATTTCACCTCCCCAAGCGGGCAAATCCACTGCCGCGACGCGGCCACGGGCGAACTGCGCTGGAAACGCGACGACCTTTACACAGAGGGGTGGACAAACAGAAAAATTGTCTCCATTGCAGACAAAACCATTGCCTGTATGTCACATCGCGTTCGCTGTATTGACAACCAGAGCGGGCAGGACGTCTGGGAGACCGATGTGAGGCAGTTTTCCAGCCAATTCGTCGGAGGCATTCCCAAAATTTACGCCGCAGGAGAATACGTCTATCATGCTCACTACACCGGCGGCCCGCCCTATATGGACGCGATGGCCTTGGTGCGCGCCCACCACAGTTTGGGGCAATGGGACACCCTGTTCACCGTGCTGCCTGACAACGACTGGCATCCACACTTGTCCTCGGCGTCCCTGTGGATCAACCCTTTAGGCGACTCGGTGCTGATGGCGCCCTTCACCATGCTGGGAAACCTTTCCGTGCACGGTCCCAAAAGCCGCGCCGACCTTTACGCCTTCAACCTGCGCACCCGTCAGCTAGAGTGGGCGCTCAAAGACTTCGATGCGAACGGCGGCGACTGCCCTATTTACCCGCCCGTGATTTCAGGCGATCGGCTCTACCTCAATTGCGACAAAACGCTTTTTTGCATTGACCTGCTCGCTGGCTCGGTGCTCTGGTCGCGCCACTTTCCTCACCTATCGGGCAGCACCATCCGATACAACAGCCTCAAAGAATATCAAAACAACATCCTGCTGGTATATGGCCATCCTGACAAAGGAGCCATGGCGCTCAGCAAGGCCGACGGCAGTACGGTGTGGGAAAACCCGGAAGGGGGCTTCCAAGTGGACGAACTCACGCTCTTTGAGGGCGTTTTGTACTACACCGCCGATGGCACCGGCCGCCTGCACGCCATAGATGCGGCGACTGGCGAGACCATCTGGAGGGAGCACAGCCCCAACAGAACGTCTAAACGCGATGCTTCCTTCTATAGTCAAAACCTGTGCATAGACCCCGTGCGGCGCTTGCTGTACGTGACCGACAAGTATTTTGTAATGTGCATCAAACTGCCGGAAGGTTGAGCGTGTTGAAGCCAAGCGTCAGTTCGTTAGATATTGATTCTAATAAAAATATTTAGCAAACCAAGTCCTTCACAAACAGTTGCTTATCAGTATGAAAAAAACGTTCACTCTACTCGCCTTACTATTTTCTGCAAGCATCTCGTTTGCTCAGACCACAAAAGGAAGTATTTTTCTTGGAGCCTCAACCAACTTAACAGGCGGTTTCGGCGACTTCAGCCACTTATTCGGTATTCTACCCGCTAACCAGCTTGCCATTGGCTTTGGCAAATCAACCAAAACGTTTGAATTTAAGGACGACATACATATTACGAAATGGAACTCCGTCAACGTCCAGCCCATGGCGGGCTATTTTGTAGCAGACGGGTTCATGATAGGCGCTGGTATCGGATTTCTGACCCATGGCTACAAAGAAGAGACCAATGCCGACGAATTCCGCACTTACATTTTTAGTGCAGCTCCAATGGTACGCTATTATCTTAAACAAAGCGGCAAACTGCGCCCTTATTTGGAAGTACGTGGTGGTTTTATGAGTGTGAGCACAAATAAGGATCTTGAACTGCTCTACCTTGAAACCCCTTACTCCGCAACACTCTACGGCGGAAAACTTGGTGGAGCCATCTTTATCGGCGATCGTACTTCCCTGGATTTGTTTGCCGATTTTACCGGGACTTTTAGAAGAGATGAGTTTGTAGAATTTTCTAAAACCACGACTTCCTCTTTCGGGATTGGTGCAGGGTTAAGTTATTTCCTGAAGTAAAAACAAGATTTCCGCCGAACTAACGCTTTACTTGTAAATCCGTATTAGAAGGGTGCATACCGTAGGTGAGAAAACCAAGTGCGACAGGTAAAAGTAAAATTGTGGATGTGATGATGGAGTAGTTAATTGCTCAACTCCTTTTCCTTCTCCTTTGCCGCTTTCTTCTCCAGCTTCTTAAAATACCGCCGGAACAAGAAATTACTTTTCAGCGCCTCCATGTCTTCCGCAAAAGCGGCAGTGCCTCTTTCTGCGTTTTCAATGGTGGCCCGAAGCCGGTCTGCCATAACCGAATCGCGCATCAGGGCGTTTACAGAACCCTCGCCCTGATTGATGTCTTTTTCAACCGATTCAATGACCCCGTTCAGGTCTTTTACGAGTCGGTCGGCGCTGCGCTCCAGGGTATTGATCTGGGTTACAAGTTGTCGGACCTCCAATGCAAGGGTGGTATCGGTCAGCAATGTGGCAATGGTACCGTTTCCCTCCGAGGCCAGTTTGAATGTGCTGACGGCATTTTCCATTAAAACGGAGGCGTTTTTGGTCGTAGTGTGAAGGTTTTGTAGCGAAGCGCGCAGGTTGTACGACAAGGTTTTGTCATTGAGGAGACTGGACAATTCGCTGCTGTTTCTAACCATCTGAACCGTGGCGAGCACTTCTTCTGAAATTTTCGCTACGGTTTGGTTGGTCTTGGACAAGGTTTGCAGCATTTGCTCCGTGCGGACCTCTTCCCTCGTCGGCAGCATTTCTCCGCCATTTACGAAGGGTGTACTGCCGCCTTTTGGTTCAATATTGACCACCCGGTTGCCGATCAAACCATCCGTTCCGATGCTGGCTTCTGCATTGTTGCGGATGAAACTTTTGATCTCTCTGTTCAGATTCAAGGTCACTTCGATCACGGTATCATTGACAATTCTGATGGACTGAACACTGCCGACATCTATACCGGAAAACCGCACGTTGTTTCCGACCAGCAGGCCGTTCACGTCCCGAAAATGGGCTTTCAATTCAAAACGATTTCCAAAAAAAGTTTTGTTTTTACCCAGTAGATAAAGCGCAAAAATGAGCAGTGACAAACCTGCCAATACAAAAAGGCCCAGTTTTATGGCATTTATAGACTTCTTTTTCATGTCGTTTTAATTGAAGAATTGTCTGATTTTTTCATCGGGTGAGGCACTCAATTCATCGTAAGTACCAATGGCATAACATTTCCCGTCGATTAGCATCGCAATTCGGTTCGCCACCAGTTTGACACACTTCATATCATGAGAGATGATCATAGAAGAGGTCTGGTACTTTTCCTGAATCTTATTGATGAGTGAGATGATTTCAAGGCTGGTGATCGGGTCAAGGCCGGTGGTTGGTTCGTCGTACAGGATAATTTCTGGCTTAAGAATGAGGGTTCTTGCCAGTGCAATCCGTTTGCGCATTCCGCCGGAAAGTTCTGAGGGCATCATGTCCACGGTGTGTTCGAGTCCTACGTTCTGGAGCGCTTCCATCACCATGTCTTCTACTTCTTTAGTCGTGAGTTGAAAGGAATGCCGGCGCAGCGGGAATTCGAGGTTTTCGCGCACGGTCATGGAATCGTACAAGGCATTGCTTTGAAATAAAAAGGCAACTTTCACCCGAATATAATCCAGTGCAGTTTGATTGAGCGTCAGAACGTTTTTCCCCAGCACATGAATTTTTCCTTTTTCCGGTTGAATGAGCCCAATAATGCATTTGATCAGGACCGATTTGCCTGAACCCGATTTGCCAAGCACCACCAGATTTTCACCCCTGTTCAGTGAAAGGTCGAAATGATCCAGCACATGGTTGGCGCCAAATGATTTACTGAGTCCTTCTATTTTGATAACGGGTTCGGGCATAAGTGTAGGGCGAAATTTATTTCGCCATTGTAATGTATGCGAAATGAATTTCGCCCTACTGAAATAGATCCGCGATCTGCACCGCAATCAGATCGATGATAAAGATCAGGACAGACGACACTACTACGGATGAATTGGCCGAAAGTCCTACGCCTTCGGTGCCTTTTTCAGAATAATAGCCTTTGTAGGAACCCACAATTCCTACTGCAAATCCAAAAAAGAAGGTTTTGATAAATGCCGGTATAACATCTATATAGGCCAGATTATCAAATACTTTTTTGAAAAAAAGTTTGAAGGTGAGGGGTTCATAAATATTCACCCCCAGGTAGGAACCATACAAGGCAATCGCATCTGCCAGTATGACCAAGGTTGGCAACATCAGCATAGCAGCGAGGCTACGGGTAACCACCAGATATTTGAATGGGTTGGTTCCCGAAACTTCCATTGCATCGATCTGCTCGGTCACTTTCATGGAGCCGAGTTCTGCGCCGATGCTGGAGCCGATTTTTCCTGCAAAAATAAGGGCGGTCAAAATTGGCCCGATCTCCCGAACGATGGCAACGCCCACCATGGCCGGGATCTGGACCTCTACGCCGTAATTGACCATGGAGGGGCGAAGCTGCATGGTAAGCACCAAACCAATGATGAACGCGGTAAGTGCCACCAGCGGGAAGGACTTGTATCCGATCACAAAACACTGGCGTAAAAACTCATCCACTTCGTAGCGCGGGCGAAATCCTTCCCGAAAGAAGCGCAGCGCAAAGCGGAAAATCTCGCCGGTTTCATTAAGAAACGTTTTTATATCGGTACCTTGGTTAAACATGGTAGTTCAGATGAAGTACTGTTGCCCTTTATCGGGTCTTGTATTTAAAATATAGAATCACAGATACAGATCACTTCCGGTTGCCCCCGATAAATCCCGGCAACCGGAACGGCTTCCGCCGATTTTCCGGTCTTCCGAAGGCGGTAAATATCCTCATAACGAACCGTGTCACCCTCTGCATTGATCTCCTCTAAATCATACCGGATCGTCACTTTGGTGCCAACGGGTGCGAAGAAATAAATTCTCCAGGCATTTGCTTCATTCACCCCGATACAACCGTTTGAGGCGGGCTTCCCAAGCGAGCGTGGATTGGTGGTGGGGTGAATCATTTGCCCTAAGCGTTGTCCGTTGATGGCAGGTTCCAGCCAGGGAATTTGCGGCATGAGGGTCGTTTGGTGGTCGTCGCGTTTGGTGAATTTGAATTTTTTGCCATCCACAGGGTTAACAAAACTGGGAAATCGATTGACCCGAATGATCTCGCCAGTTCCAGTTCGGGTTCTCAGATCTACCCGGCGCCCAGCCGATTCCAGATACTTTTTCTGGTCTTTTCCCACCCGTACGGGGATGGAATACAGCAGACTGTCGCCCTCCAAAATAGACAGTTCAAAAGCCGGGATATTGATGTCGAGCCGGGTGTTTACAATTTTTTGAAGTAGGGTGGCGGCTGTTTTTGGTCCCGGGATCAGGAGGGTGTCGCCAGGTTTCAGTATCCGCATTTTCTTTAGGTCGTATACAAAATTACCCAGCGACATCTGGTAGTAATAATCGGTATTCACCAGGGTATCCAGTATCCAGGGGTTAGCGCGAAGCAGCAGGTTTTCACTCAGCGGATAGAGGCTCAGGGTGTCATATTGGCGAATGACCTTCTCCATGAACTGGAAAAACCGGCCTGCGGAAATTTCCTTTGTGACCGGTATTTTGGCAATTGGAGGCTCAGGGTCCGGCAATTTCGGAACAGATTCCGCCAATTTTTCAGCTTCGGCTTCAG
>JAUSMG010000287.1 GCA_030645295.1 Saprospiraceae bacterium
AAGTCGCTGGCCTCGTTGTGGGTGCGGCGATACGTCCCGGCGATGGGGTTGATGCCAACCTTAGTATTATTGATTTTGAGTTGCGCCTCTGGGGAGGAGCCAAAGAGTTTGAAATCGCCGTAATCGAAATAAAACAGGTACGGCGAGGGGTTGATGTGGCGCAAGGCCCGATAGACATTGAAATCGTCGCCCGAAAACTGCCTGGAAAACTGCCTGGAAAAAACGACCTGAAACACGTCGCCCCGTTGGCAGTGGTAAATGCCCTTTTTTACCAATTCGCAGAACTGTTCATCGCTCAGGTTGGATTTGGTTTCGCCGTTTGCCTGGAAGGGATAATTGATAAAATTGACCCGTTTCAGGTGGTTCAGCAATTCCGGGAGGCGACTTTGGTCGCCCTCTGGGACGAGTTCGAGGAGATTGATTTCGTCGTTGAAATGGTTGAACCGGATGACGAAGCGGTAAAGAGCGTACTGCAATTCCGGGATTTGGTATGGCCCGTTGCTAGGCGTTTCGAGACCGATTTTTTCAAAATGCTGCACTGCGTCGTAAGTCGTGTATCCAAAAACGCCGAGCGTGTTGCGGGTTTTCAAGTCTGCTGGTTGCAGAAAAAATGAGCTAAGGAACTGCTGAAAGCATTTTGGCAAGGTGGCCGGATCGGTCAAATCGGTTTGGCGTTGGGAGCCGTCCGGGAAGAATTCGACAGCGGCAGAAACAGCACTGCTTTTCCGCTCGACGATGAACCTCGCTAGCGGTTCCAGACAGATGAACGATTGGCTGTTATCAGTGCCGTGATAGTCCGAACTTTCGAGCAAGAGCGAGAACGGGAAACGGTCGCGCAAAAACATATAAAGCCAGACGGGGGTCAGGGTGTCGGCCAGCAGTGTTTGTTCGCGGATGGAAAAATTGACTTGCATGATGGATTAAGAACGAAAAAGGCTTGCCCGGTTGGGCAAGCCTTTTTTGCTGTTTAGAAGTAAAACAAAAACGCCGCTTACGCTCCGGAATAATCGCAGAAGGTAAGCCACCGCCAAATGTTTTGGGTGTTAAGTCGTGAAATCATGGTGCAAAAGTAAGCGCGTTTTTGAGCGAGGCAAGCGGCGGGGTTATTTTTTTTATCAGAGGGCCAACAGCTGAGGCCCGAAGTTCAGGAATTTCAAGAAGAGTAACTACTATATCTTTGTAGTATATTCGATAACCTAAAAGCGATAGCTAATTTACGATCTTCAAACTTTTCAAAATTTTTACCATGAAAAATGTGATGCTAGTCTTCGCCCTGTTTGCCTTCGCGCAAACAACTTTTGCCCAATCCTCCAAAGTGCCCGAAGCCGTAAAAATAGCCTTTGCCAAAGCCTATCCCAATGCGGATGATGTGGAATGGGAAATGGAGAACGGCAATTTTGAAGTAGAATTCGAAATGTCCGACGATCAGGAAATGTCCGTGGTGTACAATGCGAATGGAGGGCTCCTGGAAACCGAAGTAGAAATTGCCTTTTCTGAACTACCGCAAGCTGCTCAGGCTGCCCTCAAAGGAAAAAAAGTAAAGGAAATCGCCAGGATCACAAACGCCAAAGGTGTGGTGACTTATGAAGCCGAGGTTCGGCGCAAAGACCTGATGTTTGATGCGAAAGGGAATCCGGTGAACTGAACAAAGGGGTTGAAAAAACCGCAAAATGTAAAACAATAGAACCGCAAAATGTAAAATCACGCAGTTTGATCCGAGGAGGTCAAATCCCTTTCCTTTTTCGGAATTAAGCGCTTCTTGATTTTACATTTTGCGGTTCTCCTGTTTATCTGCCAATAGGCATGGTTTTACATTTTCCTGTTTTTTCTTCTAAGTACACATTATCCGTGCTTATTAATGGTAAGCCTTGTTGTGCTCCAGCGTTTTGCCACACTTTGCACATGGGCCGGCAGCACCCCCACCGCCAGCGCATCCTGCGGGACAGGTGTAATGCCACACGCCAGCCGTATTTTGCGGCGGTTCAGGTTTGCCAGTACTGGGCATGGTAACAGGTGGTGGGGCGCCTGGAGTGCCTGGGGCGCTCGAAGGATTTGCAATAGAAGGCTCGTTTGCAGCAGCACCATGGTAAACCTGGTTGTGTGTAAGCGCAGTGCCGCATTTTGGACAAGGTATTGCCGAACCCGAACCGCCTTCGCAGCCCTTTGGACAAGTGTAATGCCAGACACCACTCGCATTTTGAGGCGGTTCAGCAGCTGGTGGGGTCACATTTGCTCCCGGAGCAATGGTCGGATCGGCACCTGTTTGAGCAGCCTCCTCGGTCATGAGGGTAGTGCTTTTAGATGCATCGCTATCATTTCCGCAAGCAGAAAAGATCGTGAGGGCCGCAAGCGCAAGAATAGAAAAGAATGAATGAAATTTCATGTTTAAAATTTTTATTAAGGGCGCAAAAGTACTTCGACTTTTGGCAAATTACTCCCTGTTTAAAAGGCATTCACTTTTGGTTGAAACTCACTGGGTGACGCTCAGTCACGCGGTGAGTTTCAACCACCCGGTGAGTTTCAGCCGAGTAGCAACTTGAGCCAGATTTAATGGACCAGGATATTTTGCACAGCCACCGTTTTCCCTGACGATACCCTCAGAAAATAAATTCCTTTCGTAAGATTCAAAGGCAACAACAAGCGCTGTAAACCCGCTGTCTGCCAGGCAGTTGGCAAAACCGAAACCCTACGACCCATCAAATCGTACAGCTCCACGATTGGTTTCGTTGGCTCCAGCAACTCATACTCAACCCACAAATGGTTGGAAGCAGGGTTCGGGTAGACTTTCAAGTGTTGGAGCGCCGCTTCACCGAGCTCATTCAATGCCGAAACCGGGTTCGCTTCCATCGCACCGATGGAAGGGGGGATGGCAAACCCATGTCCTGAAAAATCTAAGGAAGGCTCACTTAACGCAAGCCCCGCCCCGGCAGCCGGACTGTGGGTTGGAATGGAAAAATCGTTCTGGTCTGGCCAAAAAAGAAGGGGATCGGCATTGAGGATATTGTTCGAGTCCACGACGGGGATGAACGGCCCGCTCCAGTTGGAGTCGTCAATATTGTACCAAAGGTTGTTGGAAAACACAAAACTTTCCGGTCGCGTGTTGGGGCCGATATTGGTTTCAGTAGAAAGATTGTTGCCCAGAAAAACGATGTTGTTGCGGAAGGAGTTATTGCCGCATTCGAGAAAACGGCTGGGATCAACCGTTTCCTGCAGAATACGAATGACCCAGTTTTGGGGCCGGTAAATGGTGTTGTTGACCACCTCCACCTCCACCGCACCCACATAGGCAATGGGCGCCCAGGAACCGACGATAATATTGGAGTACACCTGAATACATGCCGCCTCAAAATGCGCCGTATCCGGTCGGAAAAACTGCAAACCGGTGCTGCCTCCAAGGTTCAGGGTACGCTGTCCGCCATTTTTAAAAAAATTGCCCTCGATGCGTATATGTTCTGTGCCACCTTTGCATTGGATGGAGTTCGAGCCCAGATTCTCGAAGTAATTCCCTTGAATAATGCCATGATGACAGCCCACCATATCTATGCCGCTGCCGCCCGCCGAGCCGTTGACAAATTCGCAGTTGCGGATCTCGAAAAAATCAAGACCAGAAAGTTTCAGTAGGTCGTTGTTTCCGTTGGCCGACATATCCCGGAACACGCAATTTTCAAATACAACATGGTGTGCCGGAGTGGCGTAAGTGCCCCCATCGTCGGTGTTCACGCCATTGCCGGTCTGATGCTGAAAAATCAATCCAATAATGTGGAGATAGGCCGGCTCCACGAACTGGATGGCATTGCCGCCGCCTTCGAAAATGACCGGTCCTCCTGGCCCGTTTTGGATCGTGATCCATTGACCGGCCGTTCCTTTTAAATTAGTGATGCTCAGGCCGCCAGCATAGGTCCCACCGTGAATTAAAATAGTATCGCCCGGCTGGGTAATGGCGACGGCGGCGCTCAGGGTAGGATAGGCCTGGCCAGTTCCGACGTGGTGTGTAGCGGCGGTCAAAATTAAACTCAGCGATAGGAAAAGGAGGGTGGATAGCGTTTTTTTCATGACTGTTGACGGTTGACCATTGACTTTTTATCGTTAGGTAAAGATACCAGTTTACCAATCAGCCTTGATTTAAAAAGTAAAAGTAACAATTTGAACAAACTCAACCACCCATCCCACGATGGACGAATAGCGGCCATGGTGTGGGGCGGAATGGCACTTTCGTTTTCCTGTTTAAAATAACCATAAAAACGAGCGGCATTACGCTTTGAATAATTTCAACCTTCGCTTGGTTATTTTCAAGTCTGGAAGTACCTTTGCCAGCCTTTTTCAAAAAGGGTACTTTATTTTCATCTAACTCATAGATTTACAACATGTTCGCAATTGTTTCCATCGCCGGTCAACAGTTCAAAGTTGAGGAAGGTCAGCAGATCTTCGTCCACCGGCTGGCAGCCAACGAAGGCGACGCTGTAAGTTTCGATGCCGTTCATCTTATTGATAACGACGGCCAAGTCACTATCGGCGTGCCCAACATCAAAGGTGCTAATGTTAGCGCCAGCGTCATCACTCACCTGAAAGGCGACAAAGTGATCGTTTTCAAAAAGAAGCGCCGTAAGGGCTACCGCAAGAAAAACGGTCACCGTCAACAATTTTCTAAAATCAAAATCGAATCTATCAAGGGATAATTAGTTACAAGTTAAGAGTTAAAAGTTACAAGTTACAAGTTAAGAGTTACAAGTTACAAGTTACAAGTATGAACTTGAAACTTTAAACTTGAAACTTTAAACTTGAAACTTTAAACTTGCAACTTTCTACTAATTCCCTCATTCATTCATTGCAAACTCACTCATTGAAAAATGGCACACAAAAAAGGTGCGGGTAGTTCCGATAACGGCCGCGACAGTAAAAGTAAACGCCTTGGCGTAAAACTATTTGGCGGCCAACGCGCGGTGGCCGGCAATATCATCATTCGTCAGCGTGGCACAGAGTTCCACGCCGGTGACAACGTGTATATGGGCCGCGACCATACGCTACACGCTAAAATTGACGGCTTGGTAGTGTTCAAGCGCAGTTTTAAAGACCGTCGTTTCGTGAGCATCATTCCACACACGGAGGTGCTTGAAACGCCAGTTAAATCCGCTAAAAAAGCGAGCGCTCCAAAACCTGAAGCAGTAGCTGCTCCGGAAGCAAAGCCTGCTAAAAAAGCGGCAGCGGTGGTGGAGGCAGAAGCAGTTGAAGTAACAGAGGTTGCTACTGAGGCGCCTGTTGCTAAGAAGGCTGCTGCTCCAAAGAAAGAAGCCGCTCCTGAAAAAGAAGCCGCTCCTAAAAAGGAAAAGGCACCCAAGCTCGACGACCTTAAAATCGTAGAGGGTGTAGGTCCAAAAATCGAGACACTGTTGAAAGAAGGCGGTATCTCTACCTGGGCTGAACTGGCCGATGCTTCAGAAGATCGCCTTAAGGAGATCCTCGAAGCCGCAGGTCCACGCTATCAGATTCACGATCCAAGTACCTGGCCTGCGCAGGCGAAATTTGCTGCAGATGGCAAGTGGGAGGAACTGAAAGAGTATCAGGAGATGCTTATCGGTGGTCGCGACAAGTCAGAATAAAGACAATCTTGAAAATGCCGCTTGCTCAAGCGGCATTTTCTTTTTTATCTTTACCCGTCTTTACCCGCCAAAGCCCGATTAGGGCGAAGGCGGGTTGCCAAGACTAAGACCATTTAAATCCGAAGCCCGATTAGGGCGAAGGCGGGTTGATCGTAACCCTCCCACTCCCGCCTTTGCACGAAGATTTGGCAGAGAAGAACGCTTCGGCGGGTTAAGGCAGGGGCGGGATACAGATTATTAAACAAAGCCAAAGCGCTTGTTCGCTATAAGTCTGGATAGTATTCTGGCGAATAATCCGCCTACGCCCTAGACGGGCTTCGGCGGATAAAGCGGATAAAGAAGTTTTTGTTTTCATAGCTTAATTTTTTAGTTGTTGCCCCGGCTGTAATTAGTCGGGGTTTTTTGTACCCCGGAACGCTGTTCCGGGATGAAATGGTCCCCCGGAACAGCATTCCGGGATACATAAAACCCCTGAACAGCGTTCCGGACTACCATTATGCTCTATTTTTTACTCGTTTTTATAGGTGGCGGCTTTGGCAGCGTAGCCCGCTGGGGGCTGAGCCTGGCCATTCAGCCCTTGTTGCCCCGCTTCCCCTGGGCAACGCTCGCAGCCAATAGCCTGGCTTGTTTTATCATGGGAATTTTAATGGGCCATCAACTGGCCAACGGCGTTGTGGAGCAACGAAGACTATTGCTCGCCGTGGGTTTTTGTGGTGGATTCAGTACCTTTTCAACCTTGAGTGCCGAAACCCTGACGCTCTGGCAAGGCGGTCAACAAACTTTGGCTGCCCTCAATGTACTGGGCAGTCTGGTAGTCTGTTTTGCTTTCCTGCTTTTAGGCCTGAAAATGTCTACTTAAACTCACCCGTGTACCAGAGGACAACTGGCTGGAGGTGGAATTGGAATAGTTGCGCCTATTTTTCCCGGTAAGAGATCACCCACAGTCCGAACGTGGTGATCAAACCATTGATCAGGATGGTAAGAAAACCGACGTCGAAGCCCGCCCAGTTTTTACAGGCGTATTCAAAGCAAAAGGTCAGCACGGGTGCAGTCAGACAAACGTGTAATGCATAGCGATCGCGGATCTTCAGGTCGGTGAAAAGGCCGAACAGGAACAAACCAAGCAAGGGACCATACGTGTAACCTGCTATTTTAAAAATAAGTGAGATGACCGCTGAATTGCTCACCGCATTGAGAATCAATATGATGATCACAAATAGCCCGGAAAAGCCGAGGTGTACCAGGGTGCGGGTTTTGCGCTGCTTTAATTCGATCGTATTTTCGTGTGCCAGGCGCTCTTCATTGTAGGCAAAGGATTGCCCTTCGGTATTTTTTCCTTTTTCAAAGTTCAGAAAGTCCACGCAAAAACTTGTTGTGAGGGCGGTTAGCGCCGAATCGCTGCTGGCGTAGGTGCTTCCAATTAGGCCAAGAATAAAGAAAATACCCGCTACTGCGTCCAAATGACCAAAGGCGATCTTGGGGTAAAGTTGGTCGGTGCGGGCCGGGATCTCGAGGCCGATGGAGCCGGCGTAGAGGTAAAGCAAGGCGCCCAATATCAGGAAGAGGAAATTGATGACCACCAGATAAACGCAGAACACGAGCATGTTTTTCTGCGCTTCACGGATGTTTTTGCAGGCAAGATTCTTTTGCATCAGATCCTGATCAAGTCCCGTCATGGCAATGGCGATGAGTGCGCCACTTACAAATTGTTTCACAAAGTGGTTGGGATCGCTCAGGAAATTATCGAAGAAAAATATCTGTCCGTAACGGCTGTCCATTACATTAGATATGATGTCCAGTCCTCCCAGATTTAGCGATTTCCCGATGGTCCAAACCGTAAACACCAGGGCCGCCAGGAAAAAGGTAGTCATGATCGAGTCCGTCCAGATGATGGTTTTTAAACCGCCTTTGTACGTATACAGATAGATCAATGCCAGCATCAACACTACCGTTATTGCAAAAGGAACGCCCATAGGACCAAAGACAAACAGCTGCAAAACGCTGGCTGCCAGGAACATACGTGCTGCCGAACCCAAAGTGCGGGAGAGTAGAAAGAAACCCGCCCCGGTTTTGTAAGACCACCACCCGAAACGCTGTTCAAGATACCCGTATATGCTCGTCAGGTTGAGACGGTAATACATTGGCATCAAAACGGTCGCGATAAAAAGATAACCCAAAAGATATCCCAGCACAACCTGCATGTACGAGAATGCCATGTTCAGGCCTGAACCACCCACCGCTCCAGGGATACTGATAAAAGTTACCCCACTGATGCTGGTGCCAATCATTGCATAAGCCACCACGTACCAAGGCACTTTTCGGTTGGCGAGAAAAAAACCTTCGTTACTGGTGTTTCGTCCGGTGAACCAGGCCACGCCTACGAGCATGGCAAAGTAGAGGAAAAGAACGATCAGGACGAAGCTGGGAGTAAGATGAGCCATTTTTAGGTGTAGTCTTTGACAGCGTGGGCCGCAGCAGTGTAGAGGGCAGGGGCGGGATGTAGTTGTGGTCAATGCAAACGCGGTGTCAATAGCCACGGTCTACTGCCACTGCCTTCTGGCTTCTACCCTTCGGCAAAGGTTCGCAAAAGTAATCTTTTCCTAAATCTTCTTACCTCGGCTTACCAAAAGGCACATTGATGCCTAGCCAGGGCAGTGCCCAAAAGCCGCCGCCAAGATCTTCGAGGATCGGCCTGAACAAACCAAAGTCAAGCGCAATACTTTTGCCACCATAGCGACCTCCCACGGAAATGACCCCAAAGTTTTCCCCATCGCCAACCGGAATCAGATAATTTTCTGTCAGGAAGCTAAACTTCCTGGAGACCCGATACATTCCGCTGATCGTCACCAAGGGATACTCCGCCCAATCCCCATCAGCAAATCCGTACCCAAGTCCAAAGGTCAGGTTCCGGTCTCGTGGGCCAGTGGTAAGCACCCCATAAGCCATACCTGCACCGCCGCCTGCTTCAGAATCAAACCCGATCGCATTGGCATATAGCACCCCGGCCCCAAGGTTCAACTTGTCCTTTTTGATGGGCATGGAAAATTTAGGGGTGATCCAAAATGGAACCCCGGGCGCACCAAACAAAAAGATCGGAATAGTGCCAAGGCCAAGCGAAAAATTATCAGAGAATCCATAGGTCACCTGGTTGAGTAAAACCCAGGTGTTCTGGTAATAACCCTCTCCGCGTCGAAGGCCATACCCATTTGGAGCGAAGAAATAGCGTGTATTGTGTGGACTATCATACCAAAATTCGCCCTCTACCATTTGTTCTTTTCTTACAGGCTCCATGATCTTGATCTGGCTTTTGGGCACGCTGATCTCACCAAGCGAAGTAGTCCGAATGACCACGTGTGTTGCATCCTGGCGTACGATCGTACCAATGTAATCGTTACCATCTTTTGTGGTAATGTGCCAGAGCTGGGTGCTGTCCGTTGCTGAAGGCAGGATACTTAAATCGGCGATGTTTTTGATCCCCTCAAAACTCCTGATCTCTTTAACGAAGGATTTGGGGGTGGAACGTTTCCCTTTACTGCCGTCGGCGCATCTTTGATAAAGGATTTCTGTATCGGTTATTTTATCGATCTCAGCGAGGATAGTTTTGCCATTTTTAAGCACTAAGGTGTCGCATGGTGTGGAGTTTTGTGCGAACAGGATGGATTGAAATGAACAAAGGGTAATTAAGGCAAGATGTTTTTTCATGATATTAGGTGTGTTTATTGGCAGCAGTAACGGCCACCCTGAGGAGATTTTCCGGATGGATATTTCCCGCACAAAATACACGCTAAATGAATTCCGCCGGGTAAATTCATTCACTACATAAATAAAGCATGCTTTCTATCTGATTTTTCGTTTGCCAAATGCGCCTCCGCAATTAAATTCGCCCAATGTTTCACTCCTTTCTAATTTATTCCATGAAAAAAATACTTTTCATATCCCTGACCACGGCCTTTTGGTTATTTTGCTCAATGCTGTCTACCGCACAAAGCCTCCGCTTTGGCATCAATGCCGGTGCGGGAATAGCTAAGTTTGATTACGAACCGGATGCTCTCGCAGACTCGCTGGATTTTTTCGAAAATTATTACGGGCCAAGAAATACAGCCGGCGGATCCTACAAGCCCACCTATTCGATCGCCGGTGTAATGGAGTATGACCTGTCGAAAGATTTTGTCCTATCCTCAGGGCTTCAGCTGAATCTTAAATTTTCACAATTTAAAGTTCAATCAGGGTATGCCAGGGATTTGAACAAGTATCGGTTCAATGTGCTTTACCTGCAACTGCCCCTGATGGTTCATTATCGGGCAGGCATGGTGTTTTTAGGCGCTGGCGGCTATGCAGGCTGGGCGCTTTCGGGCAAGTATGAAAATATGGTCCAAAACGACGATTCCGTTTATAGACCTTTCAGTGGGAAATTCAAATTTGGAAATGCCCCGGAGCTGTCGAACCTGCAACGATTCGATTATGGGGTGCGTGGAGCGGTAGGCTATGGATTTAAGCGGCTTCGCCTGAGCTTGACCTTAGATCAGGGCCTTGCTACATTGAAAGCATCAAATGGCAAGCCGGACCCTCAGTCCAATTTTTCTCCTTACGAAAAGGGAACGCTTCATAATCAAGCCATTTATGCCACGGCAACATACTACTGGCTCAAGAAATGATGGATGGGGTATTGGGACATTTTGACATTAGTCATTGGATTCGCACTCTAAAATTTTGAAAATCAAGCACTTGCCGAATCGTGTCTAACGTCCGGTGTCGAAATGTCCAGTAGTCAGATCTAAATCACTCCTCCACCAGCCGAAGCCCGCTCCGACGATCCGTATTTTTGGCTTTTTCCCGACGGCGTGAGGTGATTTTAATGTCTCCCCGGTTGTCGGCCCAGGAACCGCCGCGCAGGACTTTTTTCTCGCCGCCATATGGTGGGCAGTTGAGATAGGGAGGGTAGGGGGCCTGGCACCATTCCCACACGTTGCCACTCAGATCGTAAATGCCGAGTTCGTTGGGTCGTTTGGTGCCTACCTCGTGGGTTTTGTCCTGAACGATGTTGAACCAGGCCACGCCGTTCGGGTCGTTGCCCCCTGCATATTTGTAGCCTTTGCTGAGCAGCCCGCCACGCGCCGCCCATTCCCATTCTGCCTCATAGGGTAAGCGGTATTTTTTGCCATTTTTTTGCGAGGCCTTTTGAATAAATTCCTGAACCTCATTCCACGACACCCTTTCCACCGGGCATTCCTGACAATTGGCGTGAAACGACGGGTCGCGGCCCATAATGTTCCACCAGTCGGCTTGCGTAATTTCGTACCTGCCGAGTTTGAAGCTTTGGATCTTTACACTTGTACCACCGGGGCAATCGCCTCTGTCAATGCTGAGCTTGCCGCCGGGAACCTGCACCATATCAAAGCCCGATTTACGCTTCCGTTCCTGCTTTTTGGACGCGGGGTCAGGCGTAATGGCGGGCGGGTTTTGGACCGCTGGAGTCGGTGCAGGATTGGGCGCTTCTGGTTTGGGCTTGGGCTTGGGTTTAGGCTTGGGCTTTGGTTTGAGTTTTTGGTCTTTCGCCGGACTTGTTGGCAAAATCGGAAGGGTATCCACTTGAACCTGAACCGTATCTTCTTCCACATAAATGGACTCTGGTTCAATGCCTACGGCTTCTTTTGGCAGATTAGCAATATTTTTAAAACTGTCCACTTTGAATCGCGCCTCCTCGATGAACAAGCCATCGGGGTAAGCGAGCAGGTAGGTTTCAAAACTGCTGCGCGTATGTGTTTGGAGTGTTTCTCTCCAAAAGGCCCGGTCGTCGTCGCCCGGTTTTTTGCCACCCAACCAGGAAGGCGTTGGGATAAAGCCCAGTTGCATCCCCACCGCAGCCAAAATGCCAGTTGCTACAACCAGCGCCAGCGCTATGGGCAATGCAAACTTTTGCCGGGAAGGACGTAAGGCAAGGGCTGCGATCGGTACGTTGCTATAGGAGAATGCGTAGCCAGAACTCTGGAACGTAACACTTTCCACCTCGGGGGTAGGATCTGCGATCACGTTGATCACCTCTTCGAGCACAATTTCTTTGATACGTTCTTTGTCATTGATGAGTTCTTTCACCGAGACTTTCAACAATAAGGGTATAGTGCCGATAATAAGCGGTTTCACAAAAAAGATCCACTCAGTGTAGTCGTTTTTCTCCAGAAACTGCTCTACGGAATTGAGTTTTCGGATGCTGAAACTGGGCGTTTCATTGGGATCCAACAGTTCCACTTCCATGACTTCTGATACCCGGATATCCTTCACCACGGTATCATTGGTGAGTTCAATGTTGCGCACCACAGTGTCAAGGTCGAAGGCCAGGCGCACCACACATTTATGCTCTTCCTCCACTTCCATCGTATGCGGAATGCGGTAAAGAATGCTTCCAGCCTTGTCCTCCACGCTGCTTTCGGCTGTTTTTGGATCAAAATCTTCCACCCGGAGACCATCGATCAGATCCAGTACATCGGCTGTGATATGGTTGTAGGCGCGGTTGAGGTCTTCCTGAGAGAGCAGTCCGCGGATACGATCCTTGTTGAGGGCATTGAGCCGGGTTTCGATTTGAAAAACGGCATTGTATTTCTCTGTTTGTTCGGGCAGGGCGGTTTTCAAAGCAGACAGCACGGCAAAGACCCCTT
>JAUSMG010000293.1 GCA_030645295.1 Saprospiraceae bacterium
AAGTCGCACCTTCTGACGTATATGTGTACCGGGTGCGCGTGCGCCTTGTGGGTGGAGAGGAGAAAGTAGATAAAGGAGATGTGACGCTGTTGCGTTGAAAATGAAAGAAAAATTAAACATCAAAACAGGAAAACCGGAGAACCGGAAAATTTAAAACCGCACAATAGTTACGAATAGGGCCAGATTTTGCACTTTTCGAGATCTATTTTGTCACAGTTTTAAATTTTCCGGTTCTCCGGTTTTCCTGTTTTGATGTTTAATTTCGTTTCCTCAACTTAGCCTTTATCATAGACTCTAACCCATTCAAGTCCTCAGATACCCGGAATTTTAGCACTAAAACGCTGAAAATCAGGGCAAAAAATCCAGAATGCAAAAAAAGATCAAGTAAATCGTAACCTGAAAATGGAATGAGATTGGCGACTAAAAACGCCAGCAGCGCAAGGCCAATGGCCTTCATGGTATCCCTTGTAAAGGGGAATAGACGGAATTTAAGCCATACCAGTCCTAAACTCAGGGTATTATAACTTGTAATGCTCAAAAGTGTTGCCATGGCAGCTCCGGTTATGCCCAGGATTGGAATTAGCCAAATGCTGAGCATAATATTTACCACCGCCAATAAACCCAGTGAAAGCAAAGAATAACGGTAGTATTGTGAGTAATATACCATGTAATTGTTCAGTCCGGTACCCATTTCCACCAATCTGGAAAGGCCAATGAACAAAAGTACCCACTTCCCGGCAGCCAATTCCTCGCCGTTCGGCAACAAATTAAACAGACTGTCGATCGAAATCCAGATACACCCAAACAACAGCATTCCTGCTACCAGAAGGTTGATTGAAACACTTTTGTAGAGTTTTTCCAAGGCTGGACGATCATTGTCTGCTAAATATTTTGCAACAGAAGAGGCGCTAGCGGCATACAGGCTCTTGGTAGGGATTTCAATGACCGTGGCCACATAGGCCGCAATGGCATAAACTCCCGCCGCCTTCACCGCACTGAGTGACCCCACCATGAATACGTCTGATTTGGCCGCCACCAGCAGGGCAAAACCGCCAAATGCTCCAAATCCGATGAATTGCAACATTTCACGGCGCAAAGCTGGCGTAACAAATGCCCAGTTCGGTCGCCAAAACCATTCTCCAATGTGACGTAAGTACAGCACTAAACCAACCGTCACCAAAGCTGCGTGGATCAGGAGTCCAAACATTGCCGTTTGTAGCGGAAGCCATTCCTGCCATACTGCTATGAGCAACAAAGGCAACGCCAGTTTCTGAGAAAAATCGAGCAAAAGCGATGGGACTACAATGCGCTTGAAATTGGACGAATATGCCGCCAGCACTGTGCTCGTGATGTAGCAAAAAGCCAATGGAAAAGCCATCCACAAGTACTCGCGCAACAGGGGGGATTTGCCTTCCAGCACCGTTGAAAACGGATCCCAAAATACCCAGGCCAACAACCCAAAAAACAAACAGCCCATCGCACACAAGGCGATGAGCAGCGGTAAAAACCCATTATGTCCGGTAGATTTGTTTTGGAATCGCGGAAAAAAACGAATCGCCACGGTATTGGCGCCCAGCGATAGAATTGGAAGCCCAATCAGGCTCACGGAGAGCAGTACCTGTGCCAAGCCATACGCCTCCAATACATGGGGATAGACAAGGAAAGTACTGATCGCCCCCACGCCCAACCCCACCAGATTGACCGCAGAGTGCTTCAAGCTTTGCCTTCGGATGACCCCCATAGGAACGATGAACGATGAACGATGAACTGTAAACTATGAACTATGAACTATGAACTGGGTTCAAAAACTAAGGAAGACGGCTTCTCGCGATGCCTGAAAATGTTCATCGTTCATCGTTCTTAGTTCATCGTTCTTAGTTCATCGTTGGTTAGCCTTGTTTCTCGCGGACGTAAATCTCCTGGTCTTTATACTTGGAGGGACATTTGAGCAGCATATCCGAAGCAGCGAAGGTCTCGCCTTTCATTTGGCCGGTGAGTACAATGGATTCGGAGCGTTCAAAATCCTGGGGCTTGGCAGCAAGAAGTTCTACACGTCGGATCTCACCGGCATCGTCTTTTAGATAGAAAGCCATAAAATTAGGGTCTACAGCCGGATCGTATTCTACAGGACGGTCTTTTACGAGTTCACCCACGAGTTTTACTTTGTCCTCGCTTTTGGTGGCCTGGGCAAAGTTGGCATAGGTGGTCACGTCTTTGCTGGCCGAAATCAAAATACCAATGGCTACAGCCACTACTATGATTGCAAGGAGATGTGATTTTTTCATGTTCTTGTGTGTGTTTTGAATATTAACAAGCCTTACAAAGATACGTTCATTGACTTACTTAATTTGCCCCAATGCTGCCCGAAACTGCTGCGCACGCGCACCATCGCCCATGGCTTCGTAAATCTGCGCCGAAAGTTCGTAGGCTGGTTTGAAGTTGGGCGATATTTGAATAGCCTTCATCAGGTTGTTCAATGCCGTTTGATTGTCGCCCTGACTCCGCGCAATCAAGCCCAAATAGTACCATGCGCCCGGATTGGAGGACTCTTTTTTGATGGAAAGTTCAAACTGAGCCTTTGCTTTTGCCGGGTCATTTTTATTGAGCCAGTACAGACCGATAAGGTTGTTTGCTTGCGCGTCGTCCGGACTGATCTCGAGCGTTTTTTCTGCGGCCGCCTTTGCTTCTTCGAGTTGACTGGTGTTCAGATAGGCTTGAGCGAGGTTTACCCAGGCCAGTTCGTTGTCAGGAACATTTGCGATCTCCGCTTTAAATCGTTCTATGGCGCCGGGCCAGTCTCCCAGTTTGCTCGCAGCAATACCAAAGGTACAATTGCGTCCATTGTCTTTCAGTATCGCCAGTATGGGCGCGCCACCTGCTTTCACGAGGTGAACTGCATTGTCGGGTGGCCACATTCCTTTTTGCAAGGTACTTCCGTCCAGAAAACGGGTTGGGTATAGGCCATAGTCCCAGGCGTCATCGCAGCGTTTTTCCCATTTCAGGTATTTCACCTTCACCTTGTCTCCATATTTGGCGGTGAGTTGCTTGGTCGAGTAGAACATATTGGTCGCGATCACCACAATTTCAGTCATATCTGGTTTTAGAATCCCCTGACTTTCAAGCCATTCTATGCCTTGCCGGGTACTTACGCCCCAATAATCGGTCTCGAATTTTCCATACGCGCCTGCAGTTCCTCCGACAATGGGGTTGAAGTAGACGTAAGGCATTTTCGGATTGGTCGCAATAAATGCCGCTGCATCTGCGCTAAGCAAGGCAATGGCCCCATAAACAGCCCATCGCGCGTATTTCTTTTCAAAGAAAATCTGTATCAATTCATTCCAGAATAAGGCCGCGCATACCACCAAAGGAGGATAGGCAAAGGTCAGGTGCCTCCAACCGTCGTGGATGACGGAATTTTTGAAGATCACATAAAAAACGGGGAATATTGCCGCAAAAAAGGCCAATACCACCCACAAAGGATTCAATCTGCGCATCATACGCGGCAACAATGCAATGCCCCCAACTAAACCAATCAATGCCGAAAGCGGAATCGTGTAGACGATCCATTTGAGTGCATAGTTCCAGGGAGTTTTGTCCGACATCATGTTTACTCCCTCAAAAAGCACCCGGATCTTCACTTCCAGATCAGAGAATTTGGACAGTGCCACAAAGGGATTTTTCAAAGGAGCCTGCAATGCGTACGGCCAAAATATAAGCGCAAAAACATACCCAACGCCTGCCACTCCCAGCGTGACCAGCGCATATTTTTTCAAATTCCGGGTATCGGAAAACGCCCTGTATCCACCGTTTTTCATTAAAAAATGCAGCCCTGCAAACATTCCAAAGATTCCAAAAGAAAGCAAGCCACCCGCCCGGATACCCAAGGCGATGCCCAGTCCGACAGCCAGACCAATCAGGTTCCACCGACGGGGATTTGGCATCCGGTCCAACACGGCCACCATGTTATAAATAGCCATTATGTAGCCCGCCGCAAAAGGTATGTCCTTCGGGTTCATTAAAGAATCGCCTACAAAACGTGGCGAAACCAGCATGATGATCAACGTGATAATGCCCGCACGCTGTCCGCCTACCAGACTGGCAAACAATGCTGCACAAAGCATGGCTACCCAACCCAATACAGCACTTGAAGCATGGCGGATGTTGTGGTAACCTATATCAGCAGGCTGATATCCAAGGGTTTTGTTGGCAAATCCTGTTACAGCCTCGAAAAATCCACCATACAGGTGCATGTTGCCATCAGGGATATTGAGCGCCGTGGTGTCCTTACCAAACGTACTGTAGTAATTGACCAGTTTTTGGGAATAATCTACCTGGAATTTATCGTCGGCATTGATGCCCGAGCCAAACGAAAGTGCGATCAAGACCACCAGACCCAGCGCAGCCAGCCCCCAAAAAATTTTGTGTAGTAACGGATCATTTTCGGGAAGTGCGGGGCGCTCGAGCCAGTCTTTTGCCGGGGCAATTGACTTTACGGATGTACGATGTGTTTGACTGCTATTTGCAGTTTTGGAGCTGATTTTGGGAGCGGGCTTGACTGATTTTGCCATGGTGTTTTCTTGTTCAAAAAAGCGGGCGCAAGGTAGGTAAAGTTGCGGGGATGAGCATGTTGAGGGTTTAGTTTGTGGGGGATATATTAAACCCTGGACAAAATTATCCAGAAAGTTATTTTGAGGGAACGGTGGGTTTTTGACAGGGAAAACTACTTTTGTGTTTCAAAATCAATTGTAACCATCCAGACTGATTTAATCATGATGCAATTTTCCAAACCGATCCTGTTCGCAGTCCTCTTCCTTTTTTTTTATTTGCAGGAAACTCAGGCTCAAGACCCGCGTTTTTCCCAATATTACGCATCGCCCTGGAACCTCAATCCCGCGTTGAATGGCGTTTTCAACGGGAAATGGCGGGCTACGGTAAACTACCGCGACCAATGGGGCAGTTTTCTCGCCCCGGTGCCTTTCCGTACCTACGCTGCCTCTTTCGAACACCGCCTGCAGGTAGGTTATGGAGATGATTATGCCTCCTTTGGTATTGGAGCAATGCACGATGAAGCCGGCACTGCCCGTTTTTCGCAGGATAAAGTGCAATTGGGCGGTGCATTTCTCAAGCAACTTTCGGGTGGCCGTCGTCAGGCCGATCATTATCTTTCAGCAGGTGCGCAGCTTGGTTTTGGACAAAATTCCATAGACTGGGGTCGTCTTTGGTTCAGTCGCCAGTTCGACGCTGTAAGCGAAACGCCCAATACCAACCTTTCCAACAACGAACCCAACGCAAACGCGGATTCAAAAAGTTACCTCGACTTCAATGCCGGTCTACTCTGGTACGCTGTTTTTGAAAATGAAGGATTTTTCTACCTCGGCGGCGCAATGCATCACCTAAACCGCCCAAAAATCTCACTTGCTGCGGATGATAATGAAACGCTTTATACCCGAGTCACCGGGCATATCGGTGGGCAATTTCCTATCAGTGAGACCGTTAGCCTCCTCCCAGGCGCCCTGGTGATGCGCCAGGGCCCTGCTTTTGAGACCGATTTGGGGATCAACCTCCGTTACTCCAACAATGATTTTAACGAACTCGCACTCCGCGCCGGCGCTTGGGCAAGAGTTGGTAATAAACTTCAAAAAGGCCTTCAAGCCGATGCAGTTACAGTAGTTGGAATGATTGAACTCAACCGTTGGATGCTGGGATTGAGCTACGATATCACCGTTTCTTCCCTTACTCAGGCCAACAATTCCCGAGGTGCATTTGAAGTGTCGCTTACCTATTTTCATCCAGGAGAAAAACGCTCAAGGGTAGTTTGTCCTAATTTTTGATTCCGGACCATTGGCACTTTAACCATAGACCATGGAGTAACAGGTCTAATGTCCATCGTCCAGCATCCAAAATCGCAAATCCACACTTTCTATGAAACAATTACAATTTCTCCTGCTATTCATACCTGCCCTGCTGTTTGGGCAAAATTTCACGATCAGCCCGGCCGCCCCCAAAGCTGGCGATATGGTGAAGCTTGAAATTGACCTTTCCAAGAGCAAATTCCGCACGGCAAGCGAGCTCGAAATGGTGGTGCTTGAATACGCGAACGGCAAAGCCGCTACTACAGAGGCTGCTACCATGCGCATGGGCGATAAATTGGTCGGCATTTTCACCCTGAGTCCGGAGGCTAAATCTGCGGTGGCGGGTCTGCGCGCAGGGGAAGACAGCTGGGACAACAACGCCGGCGAGGGTTATTTCGTGACGATCCACGACGCCGCAGGTAAGCCACAGCCGGAATGTATGGTCGCCACTGCGATCCTTTATCGGGATTTTGGCGGCTTAATGAGCCTGAATCGCACCCCTGCCGTAGCCTTTGGTCTGCTGAGTCAAGCGTTTGCAGCACAGCCCGATTTGAAAAGAAAATATTTTGCCACTTATATCGGCAACCTGATGACCGTCAAAAAAGGGGAAGAGGGAAGCCCAGGCCATTCTTGCTGAATTTGAGTCCGACCCGAAGGCTACGGAGGATGAACTGAGCTCGGTCAGCCGTTTTTACGAGCGCAATGGTGATCTGGATCACAGCAAGGCTTTGAAAGAAAAAATTCGCGCGACATTTCCGAAGGGTAATCTTGTAAAACAAGAAAAACGTCGGGCCATCCAAAACGAACCCGACCTGTCGAAGGCCGAGGTAATGCTTGAAGCGTACACAACTCAATTTCCGCCACAAAACGATGAGGAGAAACAAGCCATCACAATGCTCCGCGCCAACATCGCCAATAAAATTGCGGACGCTGGTGATTTTGTAAAATTCCGCGCCTTGGCGACACAACTGCCTGAGGGTGAACGCTCCAGCGCTTACAACAACCTGGCCTGGGAAATGGCCGAAAAAGGAGTAAACCTCGAGGAGGCCCGTGTCCTTGCTTCCAGTGCCGTAGAATGGGCCCGGAAAGAAATGGATACGCCCACTACTACCAAGCCACCTTTCAGCACCTCCAAACAGTGGGCCGAACAACGCAAACAGAACTTTGCCATGTACGGCGATACCTATGGTTATGTGCTCAGCAAATCAGGCGACGCCATCAGTGCGGCAACGCTACAGGCTGAGGTAGTGGAAATTATGAAAGGCAAGGAGGCTGAAATGAATGAGCGTTACACCACTTATCTGGAAGCCGCTGGCGCCAGCGATCTGCGCTACCGTTTGGAGGGATTCATACTGAATGGCCATACTACGGTAAAAATGAAGGAGCAGTTCAAAAAGCGGTACATGGCAGAAGACAAGTCTGAAGCTGGCGCTTCTGCTTATCTCAGCAAATTGGAATTGAGTGCAAGAGCAAACAAACAAAAAGAACTGGTCTCAAAAATGCTCAATGAGCCAGGAGCGCCGTTCAACCTGATCAATCTTGAAGGAAAGACTGTGAGTCTGGAAAGTCTGCGTGGAAAGGTAGTGGTGGTGGACTTCTGGGCCACCTGGTGCGGCCCTTGCAAGGCCTCATTCCCAGGCATGCAATTGGCTGTAAATCAATATAAAAACGATCCGGATGTAGCTTTCGTCTTTATTGACTCCTGGGAAAAAGGAACTGACAAGAAAAAGAATGCGGCCGATTTTATCGCCAGTAAGGGATACACCTTCAACGTACTACTGGACAATGACGATAAAGTGATTTCGTCCTATAACGTTTCCGGTATTCCCACAAAATATGTATTGGATCGCAACGGAAAGATCCGGTTCAAGGCCGTAGGCTTCGAAGGCAGCGACCAGGGATTAGCAGAAGAACTGAGCCTTATGATCGAAGTGGTCCGGGGGCAGCCTTGATGGTGACTGGTGGATTGGTGATTGGTGGATTGGTATATCGGCGATTGGTATACCACTTGTTACTCGAAGAAAATTGTTACTTTTGTAAAAAGTTAATCACTCTTTGTTTATTTCAACCACCCATCCCCCCATTAAACCAGTCACCATTAAACCAATCACCACCCTGCCATGATTCAAAATTGGTTCAAAGACTTGATCGAAAGACACGCATTTGGAGTCTGTCAATATCTTGGCGAACGAATGCGCGTTGCCCCCGCCGAAGTGCGTAAATACTTCATTTACACCTCCTTTATTGGCATGGGTTCGCCGCTCATCGTCTATCTTTTTGTTGCATTCTGGATGAACGTGCGCCGGTACATTCGCCGGGGCCGCAACGAGATCTACAATTGAGGCGAACCTGCCCACTCCGCCAATTCATCTACACTCCAGGCATTTTCTATTGTAAAATCTCCGATGGCGGTGCGCTGCAATTTGCTCAAATAAGCGCCACTGCCCACTGCCTGGCCGAAATCATTCGCCAGGGAGCGAATGTAGGTTCCCTTGCTGCAAACTACCTGAAAATCAATCTGTAAGCCTGCTGGATAATCAGGATGGAGCATGATGGGCGAGCCCTTTTTGCTGGCGATGATCGAGGTCTCAAGACCTGGAATTATAGGGTGCAAATCGCCCAACAACTCGAATGAATCTATACGTACCGGGCGATGCGGCATTTCCACTTCCTGCCCGGTACGTGCATTTTTATAAAGCCGCCTTCCATCTACTTTTACAGCAGAAAAAACAGGGGGAACTTGCAAAATGTCACCCAGAAACTGCTGTCGGGCGGTTTCCAATACTGTTTTGGTCAAGTGAGCCGTTGGGAACGGAGTATCCGGGGCTTTTTCCAGATCGAAAGAAGGCGTGGTTGCACCAAAAGTGATGGTACCGGCGTAGGTTTTGGGCATAGATTGAAATTCTTCAATCCGTTTGGTGTAATCACCTACGCAAAGGATCAATAAACCGGTTGCCAATGGATCCAGCGTTCCGGCATGACCTACCTTTAGTTTTTTATTGCCAGTCTGACGCGCCAGGAGATACCGAACCTTGTTCACCACACCAAAAGAAGTCCAGGCCAGGGGTTTGTCGATCAAAAACACAGCACCTTTGGGAAAAGGATCGGGGAAAGGTTGTCCCGGGGAAATAACAGTAAGCATCGCACAAAGGTAATTTGGATTGCAGCCGATTGGCTCGATTGGTTTCGATTGATTCGATTAAATTGAACCCCGCCAATACGTCACGCTGTTTCAAATCTTAGCGACAAATTGACCTGGCAAATAGAGGATGGCTGCCATATTTTCAGCTCATGCTCATTGGCCGGAAATTTGAGCAAAGTAAAAAGCCCAAATGCCTAACAAATTACCCCCGCCTGTAAAAAAACATGACCTACGACAATTTCACCATCAAGGCCCAGGAGGCCATTCTTCAAGCCCAGCAAATTGCCGCTGGCTACGAACAACAGAGTGTTGACACCGGGCACCTGATCAAAGGGATGCTCAATGTGGACGACTCTGTAACCGACTTCCTTTTGAAAAAAACCGGGGTAAACATCCCATCTTTCTCAGAGCAGTTGGACAAACTCATCTGGGAAACCCCCAAAGTTCAAGGCGCTGACAAACAATACCTTACCAATGAAGCCAACAAAGCGATCGCGGCAGCCAAAACGCTGCTCAAGGACTTTGGCGACGAGTATATCTCGCTGGAGTTGCTCTTGCTGGGTGTTGTAAAAGGCAATGATAAAGGGGCCCGTTTGCTCCGTGAAAACGGGGCAACATTCGATGCCCTCAGTGCTGCCGTCAAGGAACTCCGCAAAGGCCGCAAGGTGACGGAGCAGACTACCGACAACGTGTACAACGCATTGCAGAAATATGCCGTCAACCTGACGGAGCAGGCTGAAAACGGCAAACTGGATCCTGTAATCGGGCGCGATGAAGAGATACGGCGCGTGTTGCACATCCTGAGCCGCAGAAAGAAAAACAACCCTGTGATCATTGGCGACCCGGGCGTGGGTAAAACCGCCATTGTAGAAGGCATCGCCTGGCGAATAGTCAAACAAGACGTGCCGGAAACCCTTGCGGGCAAGAAGATCTTCAGTCTCGACATGTCTTCGCTCATTGCCGGCGCGAAATACAAGGGCGAGTTTGAGGAACGCCTCAAAGCGGTCATCAAAGAAGTGGTGGATTCCAATGAGCAGGTCATTTTGTTCATTGACGAGATCCACACACTCGTAGGCGCCGGCGGTGGACAGGGTGCTATGGACGCAGCCAATATTTTGAAACCGGCACTTGCACGCGGCGAACTCCGTACCATTGGTGCAACGACCCTGGATGAGTACCAAAAATATTTCGAGAGCGACAAAGCACTGGAACGCCGCTTTCAATCGGTCTACGTGGATGAGCCCAGCGTGGAAGACACGATCAGCATTTTGCGGGGTATTCGTGAGAAATACGAGAATTACCACAAGGTTCAGATCCTCGACGAGGCGCTCATTGCTTCTGCTGAGCTTTCGCACCGTTATATTTCAGAGCGAAAATTGCCGGACAAGGCCATTGACCTGATTGATGAGGCCGGCGCGAAACTCCGGCTCGAACTCGACTCTGTGCCCGAAGACGTGGACAAACTCGACCGTCAGATGCGACAGTTAGAGATTGAGCGCGAGGCGATTAAGCGGGAAAAAGACACGAAGAAGCTGGAGACGATGAATAAACAGATCCAGGATTTGCGTGAAAAACTCGATGATCTCCGGGCAAAATGGACCTCCGAAAAAGAAATTGTTGAAGCAATCCAGACCAGTAAACAAAAACTGGAGGAACTCCATATCCAGTACCAGCGCGCCGAGCGCGAGGGCAATCTGGAAGTTGCTTCCCGGATCAAATATCAGGACATTCCGGCCCGGGAGGCCATGCTTAAAGCAGCGGAGGAAAAACTTTCTGCCCTTGCACCGGAGAACCGCATGACCACTCAGATCGTGACCGCCAACGACATTGCAGAGGTGGTAGCGCGCTGGACGGGTATACCGCTGGCCAAAATGATGCGGGGCGAACGGGAGCGGCTGTTGCACCTTGAAACGGAAATGCACCAACGCGTAGTGGGACAAGACGAAGCCGTGACGGTCGTGGCCGATGCCATTCGACGGAGTCGGGCAGGTCTGAGCGATCCTGACAAACCCATTGGTTCGTTCATCTTTTGTGGACCTACCGGTGTGGGCAAAACGGAACTGGCGAAAGCCCTTGCTGATGTACTTTTTGACGACGAGAAGGCCATCACACGGATTGACATGAGCGAATATCAGGAGAAACACAGCGTTTCACGTTTGGTGGGCGCCCCTCCCGGCTATGTCGGTTATGATGAGGGTGGTCAGTTGACGGAAGCTGTACGCCGCCGCCCCTACTCTATCGTGTTGTTGGACGAAATCGAAAAAGCTCACCCGGATACGTTTAACATTCTTCTGCAAGTGCTCGACGATGGGCGTTTGACGGACAATAAAGGCCGTACCGCGAATTTCAAGAACACGATCATCATCATGACCTCCAACCTTGCCAGTGACCGCATCATGGAGGCCTTTGAGGATTATGAATCCTTGAACGAAAAACGCAAAACCGAAGTTTTTGAGTCCGCCAAAAACGAGGTGATGGACGCACTCAAAATGAACCTGCGACCAGAATTTTTGAACCGACTGGATGAGGTAGTGGTGTTCCACCCCTTGCAAAAAGACCAGATGTCCCTGATTCTCAATATTTTGATGAAAGATATCAGCGAAATGCTGAGCAAGCAGGAACTCAAACTAGAACTCACGAAAGAAGCCGCCAAAATGCTGGTAGAGCACGGTTTTGATCCACAATTCGGCGCCCGGCCACTCAAAAGGACCCTTCAGCGCGAACTCATCAACGAACTTGCCCGGCATATGCTTGCAGGCGACTACCAAAAAGGCGATACCGTGATGATCGATGCGGACGCTGCAAGTTTGATCTTTGGAAGAAAATCGGAAGTGGATGGCAAAGAGGTGGTTACGAAGAAACTAAAGGAAGTATAATCCCTCGGGATGCCTAATTTTGCACGGAATAACACAAAAATGAAATTTAGAGAAATGACGCGATTGCCCCGTCAATTAATGTGGGCAATCGCCATGGAAGGTGTTGGAACAAGCCGAATGATCACGGTCTATGCCCGGCATGGGACCAGGAACCTGAATCTCCGCCCACCGCACCGACAACCTACCGCGGAAGAACTTCACGTAGCCGGAGAACAGTTGAGAGACATCCCGCGTTCCTTGCTTTTTTTGGCAGTATTTTTAATTCCTGTGCCCGGTTTTGTTGGCGGCTATACGCTTGCCGCCATCGCGACCGAACGGTGGATGGGCAACAAAATTCAAGTCTTGCCCACCAGATTTAGACATATACTGAAACCAAAAACATGAAACTTCGGGAAATCATAAAACTGCCGCGCAAGATGCTCTGGGCCATGGTGATGGAGGGCGTAGAGACCACCCGAATGGTGAAGGTATTCGCCCGGCATGGCACAGGTAAGCTTCGACTCACCCCGGCGCATCGCAATCCAACGCCGGAGCAGCTCAAAGAAGCAGTCGAGCAATTGAAAGACATCCCGCGTTTTTTGCCATTTTTTGTAATCGTGGTGGTTCCGGTACCCGGAATTACAGAGGGTTATGCAGTCGTTGCCTTAACGCTGGAGCGGTGGTTGGGCGATCGGATGAAATTTCTACCCAGCCAGTTTCGTCATTTATTGAAACCGGAGGTCAAGGATTTGGAGGGCTCGGAAGCTGAGTTGCAGGACCGACCATAACCTGCCTTATTTTGGAACTTTGTCCAATAAAATTATTAAGCGTATGAATGCTAAGACCGTACATCCGCCGCTTACAAACCTTCAAGTAGAGCTGTTAAAATTGTTCTCAAGGGAACTCCCTGAGTCCGACCTGATTGCAATTCGGGACATGATTGCTAACTACTTGCTTGAAAAAGCCTTTCTCGAAGCGGACAACGCATGGGAATCAAAAGGTTATACCCCTAAATCATTTCAAGAAGCGGTGAATGAATCCCGATGAAAAACTTCGTGTGGTACTCGATACCAACGTGATTCTAAATGCGCTTTCCCGAAGATTACCTTATTCAATGTTACCCCAGATTTGGACGATAACAAGTTTTTAGATTGTGCATTCGCTTCCAATGCCCACTTTCTGGTTTCCGATGACAAAGCCTTTCGGGTCTTGAAGGGGCTGGAATTTCCGAAAATAGAGGTGGTGAGTTTGGGGAGTTTATAGCTATTCTAGGAGATATAACTTGACTTCACGTTTCTTCCACTTTTCTCGGCAATAGCATTTCGTGTAGAACTCTTTCGCGAGTTCGATTGGAGAGTGATATACTTGGTTTCAAACATTTCATAATTAGAAGAGTAAAAAAGATATCCATTAATTGACTTACATCGGAAAAAACGCATCCTCCACATGCCTGATCTCCAGCACTTTACCATGCTTGAGCATTACGGCAATCACATCAAACCGGATTTCCCACTCATAATCGATCGACTCCATGTAAACCCCTGCTGCACGCGCAAGCATATCCTGTTTTTTGGCATCAACAGCCTGTTCAGGTCCACCAAACCCTGAGGCTTCTCCGGCGCGTGTTTTCACTTCTATAAAAACGAGGATTTTTTCCGGCGTCCAGGCAATGATGTCCACCTCAGCGCGCCCGGAACGCCAGTTGCGTTCCACAATGCGCCAGCCTTTTTGTTCGAGGAATTCTGCAGCGGCGGTTTCGCCCAACTGGCCGGTTTCGTTGTGCTTAGCCAAATTTGATGTATGATGTATGATGTATGATGTATGATGTATGATGTATGATGTATGATGTATGATGTATGATGTATGATGT
>JAUSMG010000300.1 GCA_030645295.1 Saprospiraceae bacterium
ACATGATCGGTAATTTCGTGGTAGGTGTTTGTGTGGATGAGTTCCGGGACGGCGAATTACTTTCTACCACACGTCGCGACTTCCAGTACAATGTTGCCGACTGTGGTGAACCCAATGCGGCGTTCTTCCTCCCTGAAATATTATGCGACACGCTAAGTGTCCTGTTTGTGAATGAAAGCACCAATACCAACTTTTTTCGTTGGTATTTCGACTGGGAAAATGATCTGAGCCAAACTTCCAACAGTTTTTCCCCGACACATACCTACCCTGACACGGGTATGTACACCGTAGTTCTGATTGCTGCGCCCGGTTTTCCTTGTTCAGATACGTTTTTTCAACAAATACACTTGCTCGAAACGATTGGCCCGCTCCTGGTTTCAGCCATCCCCGAAGAGATCATGGGCGGCGATGTTTCACAATTAAATGCGGATATTCCCGGGGCGCTCAGTTATTCCTGGGTACCGGCAGAGAGTCTTTCTAACCCAAACATTGCCAACCCCTTAGCCTCTCCCATCCAAACGACCACCTATACCGTAACCGCATTCTTGTCCAATGGATGTCAACGCTCCGGATCGGTAACCGTCCGGGTAATTCCCCCGCCCTGCGACGAACCTTTTGTATTTTTCCCCACCGGTTTTTCGCCCAATGGAGATGGGGAAAATGATGCCTTGAAATTGGAAGCCAGCGTTTTGCCCGCAGAACTTTACTGGGCGATTTACAACCGGTGGGGAGAAAAGGTTTTTGAAACCAGCAATTTCGACGATGCCTGGGACGGTACTTTTCGCGGTCAGGAACAGCCTGCCGAAACCTATGGATATCTGCTCCGGGTCATTTGTGCGGATGGCCAGGAATTGTTTAAGAAAGGCAATGTCACCTTGTTGCGCTAGTGCCCCTTCTCATAACTTATCAGCCGGACGCGGCACTAATTGCTGGTCTTATAAAAAAACAGCCTTATTGAATCTTTATGATCACTTTGTACTTTTCGTACTTCCCATAATCAGCACATTCTATCTGAAAAGTGTTCACAAACACAATGGTTTTCCCTCCAACCGTGTGGAAATTGTGGAGGTTGACCGGGTTGCTGTTCGTTGTAAGGGTAATAGTGGTATCAATACCCGTTGGCGAAGTGACCCTAAGGGTAGCATCCACAGAACCTTCCCACAGACAGTTCGTATTGCAGGGGCAGCGCTCCTCTTTGGCTCCAATAAAGCAAATCGTATAGTTATGGTCGGCAAAAAAAGCGCATTCCTGCCAGGGAATGATGGCTTCAGATCCACTCACCGTTGAAATTGGAAAAATGGGATCTTTATCCCGGCAAGCCGAAAAAGCAAGGAGCATTGAAGCGAAGGAAATAAAAAAAATGTGTTTCATGATATGTTCTGTTTTGTGAATAATTTCCCTGCAATCTAGTCCTTTTTTTGCACAAAACAGGATTATTTCAATACTTTAACAGCGTAAAAATGCCCATTTTTCGCTAAATTTTTAGACCGTGTCCCTCAATATTAATTGGCCAACTATTTGGGTATCAAGCCAGAATCTTTAAACAGGATCCGCAAAAGAATCATGAAACGATCCAGCTGAACCCATACTGCATTCATTTCTTAACAAAAGTCAACGAACAGGCAGGTTAGTGCCCTGACCTTTGCCCCAGAATTTAATGATTAACAAACAAAATTGACTTATAAAATGATTGCAGCAGTGTATGAAAATTACGGAGCGCCAGAAGTGCTTCAACTCAAAGAAGTGCCAACACCCACCCAAAATCGCGATGAGATCCTTGTAAAAATTCATGCGACCGCAGTTTCCTCCGGCGATTGTCGTTTGAGGAGAGCAGACCCCTTCGCAGTGCGTTTCTTCTTTGGCCTTTTACGACCTAAAAAGGGGATTTTGGGCGGCGCTCTGGCCGGAGAAGTGGTTGCAGTAGGCGAAACGGTAAAGAAGTTCAAAGTCGGTGATCCTGTGTTTGGAACAACAGGGTTGAGTTTTGGCGCTTATGCCGAGTTTAAAAATCTACCTGAAACAGCAGTACTGGCCAAAAAGCCGGTAGCCGTAAGCTATGAACAAGCGGCAGCAATACCCTTTGGTGGAACCGCCGCCTTGCACTTTCTAAAAAAAGCAAATATCCAGCGCGGGCAAAAAGTGCTCATTTATGGGGCATCCGGAGCGATTGGAACTGCTGCGGTACAACTTGCCAAATATTTTGGGGCTGAAGTCACTGGCGTATGCAGCACTACGAACGTAGCAATGGTAAAATCATTAGGCGCCGATAAAGTCATCGATTATACAAAAGAAGATTTTACGAAAAGTGGCGAGACCTATGACGTAGTGTTTGATACCGTGGGCAAAGCGCCTTATTCAAGTGTACTGAAGGTCTTAAACAAAAGCGGAATTTTACTGCTTGGCGCGGCTGAACCGCCACAGATGCTACAAGCCTTATGGACCTCCCTGACCAGTAAGCAGAAAGTATTCACCGGAATGATCAGCGAAACCGCAGAGGACATGGCATTTCTTGCCCAATTAATGGAAACGGCCCGCCTAAAATCAACGATCGACAAAACCTACTCCTTAGCGCAAATAGCAGCGGCCCACCGTTATGTCGATGGAGGACATAAGAAAGGGAACGTTGTGATCAGTCTGGCTTGATCTACTCTTTCCAAACCGGCCACCTACCCGGCGTAACGGGCGCCCCACCCTGCTCGAGTGCTTGTTCAATGGCTTGTATTTCACGGTCAATGGCTTTGAGCTCTTCCAGTACCGGACCAAATTGATTGGCGGCGATCTGGTAATTCTCCAGGTAAGTCTGGGTCGGCGCGCTGGTGGTATTCCACATACCGTATTCCAGTAACCCTACCCGGCTGTTGATCGCTGGGGCTGTTTCAAACTCGCGACGCGAACGGGTTGGGTCGCCGTTGAGTTTCAGGCTGACTGCGTTCATAGTCCCTTTAATTTCGTAGGTTTTTTTCAACAATTCCTGTGGCGGCGCAGGCATTTCGCGCAGGGCCGTCTCGATGTGACCGAGTTTGGTATTCAGTTCGTTATGAATGGTACTACCTGCGCTGACCGCCTTGCGAAGCCGACTTATCTTTTTGCAAAAATCAAGGTAGGCTAGCTGGTCTGTTGCGGGCAAGGTCGCGTTGTTAAGCAATCGCACCGTAAAGGATACAGGGCCTGCAAGTGTGGTCAACATGCCGTTTTCGTACTGTTGCAACGTGACGATGTATTGGCCGGGCAGCGCAAGATGGCCCTGTTCCGGACCACTGAACAAATTGTCTGGCGCCACAACGCGGCGGTTCATCACGGGCGAGGCAGAATTGTAGCGAAAGTCCCAATGAAGGCGTTTCAGTCCTTTGGTGGCCTCGGTTTTAATGTGGCGCACCACATCGCCAGAGGCGTCCGTAACGGTGAACAACAAATAGGGTTCAGGTTGCACGTCCTCCTTCCGCAAGGCCTCAATATCAGGGTAAATGACGGTCTCTTTCTTTTCAAATTTGGCCTTTTCATCTTCCTGCCGCTTGGCCTTGAGTGTTTTAAGATCATCCTTAAGCCAGTAGGTAAACACGGCTCCCACGGGCGGGTTGGGCGCAGCATAATAGCTGCTACCCAGGTGTCCTTTGTCCCGTAATCCGAGCGGTTGGTTGGGGATGAACATCCAGGAATCTTTGATTGGAAAGATATTGGCCGTTTTTTCAAAGGTCTCTGCCTTTAAATTGCGCAGCGGTGCGTAATCGTCGAGGATATAAAAACCACGTCCGAAAGTTCCCAAAATAAGGTCATTTTCGCGGCGCTGGATCTCGATATCGCGCACCGCAATGGTGGGCAGTCCTGATTTGAATTGCACCCAGTTTTCACCCCCATCCGGGCTGAAAAAGGCGCCAAACTCGGTGCCACAAAACAGCAAATGGGCATCTACATGGTCTTCAGCAAGGGTATAAACACTTCCACGCTCGGGAAGGGTTCCTGAAATGGATTTCCAGGTCTTACCACCGTCCGTAGTTTTAAGCAAATAGGGTTTAAAGTCGCCATAACGGTGGTGGTTGAAGCAAACGTAGGCCGTGTTTTTATCAAATTGGGAGGCAATGACCTGATGAACATATGAGCGGTCTGGCACGCCGGGCAGTTTGTCCATTTTCTCCCAGTTCAGGCCGCCGTCCCGGGTTACCCAAACTAGGCCGTCGTCCGTGCCAACCCAGAGTATATTGGCATCAAGGCTGCTTTCCGCTATGCTGGTGGTCTGGCCAAAGATATCCGTAGAGCCGTTTTTAGCGATCGCGTCAACGCTCCAGACCTTGCCCATGATCTCGAATTTGTTTCGGTCTTCGCCACGCGAAAGGTCCGGACTAATAGAGCGCCAGGAATTACCCCGGTCGTCGGTGCGAAACACCTTATTTGCACCAAGGTAAAGTCGGGTTGGGAGGTGGCTGGAAATCGTAAGCGGAGCGTCCCAATTCCAACGCAGACCAGCTTCATTTTCCCCAGGCTGGGGCTGTATAGGCAGGGATTCCCCGCTTTTACGGTCAAAACGCACGAGCCCCCCATACTGGCTTTGAGCGTAAATAATGTCCGGGTTGGTAGGATCTACCTGGGTCTCGAAGCCGTCGCCGGTACTGGTGACATACCAATCGGAGTTTGGAATACCGTTGTCGCTGTTAGTTCGGCTGGGAACGCCAAGACTGAGGTTATCCTGTGTGCCCCCATGGACGTGGTAAAATGGCAAGGCATTGTCTGTGGATACCTTGTAAAATTGAGTAACCGGAAGGTTATGCTTAAACTCCCAGGTTTTGGTAAAATCCCAGGTTTCGTAAATACCGCCGTCACAGCCTACACGCAGGTGATCGGTATTGTCCGGATCGATCCAAATGCAGTGATTGTCAATGTGTTTGTTCAGCTCACTGAGGTTGCGGACCGTCTTTCCACCGTCGTCGCTTACCTTGTAATAGGTGTCCGTGATGAAAATGCGGTTTGGGTTTTTCGGGTCACAATTGAGTTCCTGATAGTAATTACCGCTGGTATAGGTGTCACTCATTTTGGTCCAGCTTGCACCACGGTCGGTAGATCGGTAGATGCCGCCTTTTTTGTCCCCGGCTTCCACCACGGCATAGACGAAGTCAGGGTTAACCGGAGAAACATCAATGCCGATTCGGCCCACTTCCCCCGTTGGAAGGCCGCCTTCCAGTTTTTTCCAACTTTCACCGCCATCGACTGATTTAAAAAGCGCCGATTCAGGCCCGCCACCGATATAGGTGAACACCTTGCGCTGGCGTTGGTGGAAGGCAGCGTACAGCACCTTCGGATCGCGCGGATCCATGATCAGGTTGTTGCAGCCCGTATAAGCGCTGACTGATTTGACACAGGTCCAGGTTTCCCCCCCATCGGTGGATTTATACACGCCGCGCTCGCCACCGTCTGACCATACCGGACCGTATGCAGCCACGTATACAGATTTAGGGTTGCCGGGATCCACCACGATGTTTGCAATGTGCTCGGAAGTCTTCAAGCCCATGTTCTTCCAGGTTTTGCCGCCATCCTCACTTTTATAGACCCCGTCGCCATAGGCAACAGACCGTTGGTTGTTGTTTTCGCCGGTACCGACCCATATAACATTGGGATTTGTAGGATCAAGCACTACGCAACCAATTGAATAGGAACCTTGTGCATCAAATATGGGCGTGTAGGTGGTGCCGGCATTCACGGTTTTCCATACCCCGCCGGAGGCTACCGCCACGTAATATTCTGCCTGATTTTTGGGATTGACGGCAAAATCGCTGATTCTGCCAGAAGTGATCGCCGGGCCAAGGCTGCGGAATTTCAGGCCGTTATAAGTAGCAGGAATGAGCAGTGTGGGTTTTTCAGGCTTTTTGTCTTTTGTGTCTTCCTTTTTTTGGGAAAAAAGCGGGGAAATGGTCAGGAAATAGCAAAGGAGCAGGAAAAAAATTCGCATAATTGGATCGAGTTGCTGAAAAAAGTGTGGGGCAATGTTGAGTCATGTATATCACGATGTGCCTGAATCAATAATAACTTAACCGCAATACGCCCGCCAATTGCTTCGCAAGACGAATCACTTGTCGCGTATATCCGTATTCGTTGTCGTACCAGACATACAAGACAATACTCTTGCCATCTTTAGAGATGATCGTTGCCGGCGAATCAAAAACAGAAGGCGTTGGACTGCCCACTAAGTCGCTGGAAACCAACTCATTGGAGAAAGAATATTGAATCTGCTCTACCAGATCGCCCTTCAGAGCAGCCTGACGCATGAGTTCATTTACAGCGTCTTTGGTCGTTGGCGTGTTGATCTGCAGATTCAGTACGGCCAAGGAAACGTTTGGCGTCGGCACACGAATGGCATTGCCCGTGAATTTGCCCGACAATTCTGGCATAACTTTCGAAATGGCACTTTCTGCCCCGGTTTCAGTGATGACCAGATTCAAGGCTGCCGCTCTACCCCTCCGGTATTTGCTGTGGTAATTGTCCAAAAGGTTTTGGTCGTTGGTGTACGAGTGCACGGTTTCGACGTGACCTTTTTCAATGCCGAGGGCCTTGTTGATGACCGCCAACACCGGCACAATGGCATTGGTGGTGCAACTTGCAGCTGACCAGACATCCTCACTTTCCACGTCAAACTGACGATTGTTCACCCCATATACAATATTGGGTATATCGCCTTTGCCGGGTGCGGTCAAAAGCACTTTTGAAATACCTTTTGATTTCAAATGACGGCTCAAATTGGTCCGGTCGCGCCAAACGCCTGTATTGTCGATCAAGAGCGCGTTGCTGATACCGTATTTCGTATAATTAATGTCCTCCGGTTTAGCAGCCGAGATCATGATGATCTTGTGGCCGTTTACCCAGATACAACTTTCCTCCACGTCAGGGATCACGGTACCCGGAAAAAGACCGTGCACAGAATCGGAACGCAACAGATCTGCACGTTTAATTATGTCTTCCGGACTTTTATCCCGGGTCACGATGGCACGCAGGCGAAGTTGTTGGCCCTTACCGGCCTGGGTGATCAGTTCTCGCGCAGCGATCCGTCCAATCCGTCCAAATCCATAAAGGATAACGTCTTTAGGCTTAAGATTGATCTTGTCTTTGCCGATGTAGTCGATCAGCTTTTTGTTGATAAAAGCCAGCTCGTTCGGAAAGCCGGCTTTTTCGTCGAGCCAATCCACCCCGATACGGCCAATATCCAGTCGGGAAGGGGCAATTTGGCTGCGATAAATGGCTTTGGCTAGTCCCAGGGTATCCTGCACTGTAAGCGGATGTTGCACGACCTCACGGGCATAATGGTGCAATTGCAACAATTCTGAGGCACTCCGATCCACCATTTGATTGCGGAATATGACCAGTTCTATGGATTTGTCGAACCACAATTTGCCCACTACTGCAATGAGCTCAAGGGCAGCCTTTTCATCCTCAATCCAAGTCTTGAGGTTTTTTTCGTATACTTGTTTTGACATGAATAACTTGATTTTATTGGGGGCAAATGTAGCAAGACAGCGTAGTTTTTTTGCTGTTCCGGGTGATTTCAGGCCGCACTTTTTTCATTTTATACCAGAACGCAGGCCCGAAGTTTTACCTTCGCGGCCTATTGCAAATAAACATGGAAAAAGAACAGATACTCACTGCACTCCGCCAGGTCCGCGACCCGCAAACAGGCCGCGACATCATCACCGCAGGCATGGTGCAAGACCTTGAAATAGAAGGGAATAACGTCAATTTTAAACTCGCCATTCCAAGTCTGCAAATGCAGGGAAAGGCCGAACTCAATTTCGCCTGCATCAGCG
>JAUSMG010000305.1 GCA_030645295.1 Saprospiraceae bacterium
ATCTTCGGTCATCTGGCCGCCGAAAAAAAGATGGTGAAACACCCGGGTGAGTGGAATCGCTACACCATTACTTGCCTTAACCGCCAAATCTGGGTGGTGCTGAACGGTGAACCCGTAAACCACATGGACATGAGCCGTTGGCTGTCCGGCAGCCAAAATCCAGACGGCTCGGCCATCCCATCCTGGCTTTCGAAGCCCTTTGCGACCTTGCCGCTGGAGGGCCACATCGGTTTTCAGGGCAAGCATGCCGGCGCGCCGATCTGGTTTAGGAATATTCGGATTCAGGAGCTGAAATGATCGGAACCTCGAAAGTTGAATGCCCTGATAGCGAAGCGCTTCCGGGGCATTCAACTTGAAAAACAGGTTCGGCAATCCAAATCACTTGTGAAAATGAGATATTTGCAAAATTAAAAATCAATTTTAAATCAATTTTATTTGTATTTTTAAGGATCATAAATTGTGATTTTGCTTTGTTTTTAGAATAAAATTTTGATTTTGCGTTTTGTTATTGATTTAATCGAAAAATAATTTTACAAAAAAAGCCCCACATTTTTCAAAGCCCCTTTTCTTTGTGCCCTGAAGCACGCTCGTGCACACACATTCCTATCTTGTAAATCAAGACCTGTCCACCCATCCAAGGCGACAACGGCCTGTACATCGGTTGATTTGAAATGAAAAAAAACTCACCCACTGCTCACAATTTTGACGCGACCGCACAGGCCGCCTCAAAGCGTGGTGTTTTTGCCGTACCGGTTTTCCGGGCGTTTTTTGTTCCTCCCTTTCCGCGTCCCTTAGTGGTGCGACGATAAATCCAGGTTGATTTTTTGATCAAGTCTTGTGCAGTCCGTAGTCCGGCCTGCGCATCGCACTTTATCATTTCTGTTCATGGTCCGATTGGCCCTGAGCGGGAGCTCAATTCATCATTCCATTTTGGTCGGCTACCTGACACTCCCGACCGAAAGCAACACCCACTGACTTCTCGTTTCTCAAACATGGAACAACCCTTTTTCAAGGTTATTATAGCCACGGAGGCACACCACGATTTTGCCCTGCTCATCTGCGAGGAAATGGAAGCCTCTGCAAAAGCGCGTGGCACCGGGATCGCCAAGCGTTCACCGGAATATTTGAAACAAAAAATGACGGAAGGAAAGGCCGTGATCGCGTTTTCCGATCAGGGAGAATGGGCCGGCTTTTGCTACATTGAAACCTGGGGACACGGCCAACATGTTGCCAATTCAGGCCTCATCGTTTCGCCCCATTTCCGCAAGGGTGGACTGGCCAAACTCATCAAACGCTGCATTTTCGACCTCAGTCGCGCCAAATACCCGGATGCCAAGATCTTTGGCCTCACTACCGGCCTGGCCGTGATGAAAATCAACTCTGAGCTGGGTTACGAACCCGTCACGTACTCGGAACTTACCAACGACGATGCATTCTGGGCCGGCTGTCAAAGCTGCGTCAACTACGATATCCTGATGGCCAAGGAGCGCAAAAACTGCCTCTGCACGGCCATGCTGTATGATCCGGTTGAAAAAGCAGTAAGTGTTACACAACCCATTGAAAAACAGGGTGAAAGGAAGCATACCGTACTCAATGAAAAATGGCAGAAAGCACGGGCCAGGGCTTTGCGTTTGTTTAAGCCAAAAATCGAACGAATCCGTGCCTTGTTTTTCTAAACTTTACAATAATAAAATGAAACCTAAAAAAGTCGTTCTGGCCTTTAGTGGCGGACTTGATACCACCTATTGCGCCATCTACCTCCACAAAATTCTCGGGATGGAAGTTCATGCCGTAACCGTACAAACGGGCGGGTTTACACCGGAAGATTTGAAACAGATCGAGTCGCGCGCCCAAGCCTTGGGCGTTGCATCGTTCAGGGTCGTGGACGTAACCCAACAATATTACAATACCTGCATTCGCTTTCTGATCTATGGCAATGTGCTAAAAAATGGCACTTACCCTTTGAGTGTCAGCGCAGAACGTATGAACCAGGCCATTGCCGTAGCAGAATATGCTCAGCAGATCAATGCCGACGCGGTGGCGCATGGCAGTACCGGCGCCGGCAACGACCAGGTGCGTTTTGACATGGTGTTTCAGAGCATGTTGCCCGGTGTGGAGATCATTACGCCCATCCGCGACCAGCGCCTGAGCCGCGAAGCGGAAATCGCTTTTTTGAAAGAAAATGGCGTGGACATGGACTTTGCCAAAGCGGCGTACAGCATCAACAAGGGACTTTGGGGCACCTCTGTGGGCGGTAAAGAAACCCTCACCAGCCGCCAACCCCTGCCTGAATCCGCCTGGCCCACTCAAATCAGCAAATCGACTCCTGAGGCCGTCAGCTTGCGCTTCGAAAAGGGAGCGTTAAAGGCTGTGAACGATCAAACCTTTGATCACCCGACCGAGGCCATTCCTTTTTTGCAGGAACTCGCCCAGCCCTTCGGCATTGGTCGCGACATCCACGTGGGTGACACTATTATTGGCATTAAGGGCCGTGTTGGGTTTGAAGCTGCGGCGCCACTCCTCATCATCAAAGCCCACCATCTGCTTGAAAAACATACCCTCACCAAGTGGCAATTGCACTGGAAAGAGCAACTGGCCGCCTGGTACGGCAACTGGCTGCACGAGGGTCAAATGCTGGATCCGACCATGCGCAACATTGAGCGCTTCCTGGAAGACACCCAGCAAACCGTGAGCGGCACAGTATTTTGCACCCTGCACCCTTACCGTTTTACCCTCGATGGTATCGAGAGTCCGCACGACCTCATGAACGATCGCTTTGGCAGTTATGGTGAAATGAATACCGGCTGGACCGGCGACGACGTGCGGGGCTTTGCCAGGATATTTGGCAATCAGACCTCTATCTATCACAAAATCAATGCTTTAGGTCATGAGTAAAGTTATTCGGGCGGGTATTGTTGGCGCAGCAGGATATACCGGCGGCGAATTGATCCGACTTTTGCTGTGGCATCCGAACGTAGAGATTCGGTTTGCACACAGCAAAAGCAACGCTGGCAAAGCGATCCACACCGTTCACCGCGATCTGGTGGGCGAGACCGATCTTCATTTTGCCGCCGACATGGATCCGGGCAATATTGACGTACTGTTCCTTTGTCTCGGACATGGGGAGGCACGCAAAACCCTGACTGATTTGAATGTCCCGGCCCAGGTCAGGATCATTGACCTCAGTCAGGACTTCCGATTGGCAGCAGATGCCGTATTGGGAGACCGAAACTTCGTGTATGGATTGCCGGAATTACAGCGGGAAACCATTCAATCGGCCCAAAACATTGCCAACCCGGGTTGTTTCGCTACGGCTATACAATTGGCGCTGCTGCCTTTGGCCAAAGCAGGATTATTAAAAACCGCCCATGTCACGGGCATTACGGGCGCTACAGGCGCGGGTCAGAGTTTGCAGGCTGCCCTCCATTTCCCCTGGCGCGCCAACAACATTTCAGCCTACAAAACCCTGCAGCACCAGCATTTGCACGAGATCAGGCAGTCGCTGTCGCAATTGCAACCGGGCAAACATGCGTTGCATTTCATTCCCTGGCGCGGCGATTTTACCCGCGGCATTTTTGTCAGTTGCAGCACAGCTTTTGAAGGAAGTGCCGCAGATGCACAGGCGATTTATGGGAAATACTATGAAAATGAGCCGTTTACGCACCTAAGCGACCAGCCGATTGACCTTAAACAAGTGGTGAATACCAACAAATGCCTGCTTCAATTGGAGTACGTTGAAGGACAATTGGTCATCCATGCCGTCATTGACAATCTGCTCAAAGGCGCAAGCGGACAGGCCGTACAAAATATGAACCTCCTTTTCGGACTCGACGAGAAGGCCGGACTTTTGCTCAAACCCGTCAACTTCTGAACCATGCAGTTATTTGATGTTTATCCCTTGCAAAATATCACCGTTGAACGGGCGCTCGGCGCCTGGGTCTGGGACGATCAGGGCCGGAAATATCTGGATATGTACGGCGGACACGCGGTCATCTCCATTGGCCACACCCACCCGCATTATGTAAAACGGCTTACGGATCAGTTGGGGAAAATCGGTTTTTACTCTAATTCCGTGCATTTGACTGTTCAGGAGGAATTGGCTGAAACCCTGGGACGGGTTTCCGGAAAGACTGATTATCAACTGTTTCTTTGCAATTCCGGGGCCGAAGCCAACGAGAATGCGTTGAAACTGGCCTCGTTTCACACCGGTCGGAAAAAAATCGTGGCGTTCAAAAAAGGCTTCCACGGCCGCACTTCTTTGGCCGTTGCCGCCACGGACAATCCCAAAATCGTTGCCCCCGTGAACGAAACCGGGAACGTCATTTTTCTGCCTTTCAACGATGCGGATGCGCTCGAGGTTTGCTTTCGAAAGCAGGGGGAAGAAATTGCTGCGGTCATTGTGGAAGGCATTCAGGGGGTGGGTGGGATCAACGTGGCCAGCAAAGACTTTCTTCAAAAGATACGTTCCCTTTGTACCCTTTCTGGGGCTGTTTACATTGCCGACAGTGTGCAGTGCGGCTACGGGCGCAGCGGCCGGTTTTTCTCGCATGACTGGGCCGGGGTTCCGGCAGATATCTACACTACGGCCAAGGGCATGGGCAATGGTTTTCCGATCGGTGGCGTATGGATCGCGCCGCATCTGAAGCCCTGGCACGGAATGTTGGGCACCACCTTTGGCGGCAATCCACTGGCCTGCGCAGCAGCTTTGGCTGTTGCGGAAACCATTGATAATGAGAAACTTTTGGAGAATGCTGCGACCCAGGGAGATTATCTCATGGACCAAGTTCGCGACCTTCCCGGGGTGCTGGAAGTCCGTGGTCGCGGCTTGATGATCGGCATAGAGATGACACAGGAGAAAGCAGATGTTCGGAATCGGCTGCTGTATGAAAAAGGTGTTTTTACAGGCGAGGCAAAACCGAATGTGATTCGATTGTTGCCGTCTTTGGCGCTTCGGCGGGAAGAGACGGAACATTTTCTGGAGGCATTTAAATCATTGATTGTATGAACTTCACTTCCGTCACAGACATTCTCGATGTTGAGACCTTCGTGCAGGAGGCCATCGCATTGAAAAAAACACCCTTTGCATTCCAGCATTTGGGCAAAAACAAAACCCTCGGACTGGTTTTTCTGAATCCCAGCCTGCGCACCCGGCTGAGTACCCAGATCGCGGCCCAAAACCTCGGCATGAACGTAGTGATCGTCAATGCCGACAAGGACAGCTGGGCCCTGGAATTTCAGGATGGCGCCGTGATGGACGGCAACACTGTAGAACATATCCGCGACGCAGCGCCCGTTTTGGGCAGTTATTGCGACATTATTGGTGTGCGCTGTTTTCCGGGTTTGTTATCCAAAGCGGTGGACGACAGTGAGCACATCATGCGGCAATTTATCCAGTGGACAAACAAACCGTACCTGAGCCTCGAATCTGCCACTTTACACCCGCTGCAAAGCCTCGCCGATACCATTACTATGGCGGAACACCGGCCTGCGCACCGACCCAGGGTGGTGCTGACCTGGGCTCCGCACATCAAGCCCATCCCGCACGCAGTGGCCAATTCTTTTGCAGAATGGACAAACCGTTTGGAGGTGGACTTTGTGATCACCCATCCGGAGGGATACGAGCTGAACCCGCGTTTTTCCGGCAACGCCCGGATAGAGTACAACCAGCAAAAAGCGCTGGAGGGCGCTGATTTTGTGTATGTTAAGAACTGGAGCAGCTATGCGGAATATGGAAAAATATTGAGTCAGGATACCTCCTGGATGCTCACAAATAAACACCTGGAAAACACCAACAATGCCCGCGTAATGCACTGTCTGCCCGTTCGACGCAATGTGGAATTGAGCGATGAGATCCTCGATGGGCCATACAGTTTGGTGCAAGAACAAGCGAAAAACCGCGTGTTCGCTGCGCAGGCCGTTCTAAAGCGAATGCTTGAAAATCTTTAAAAATGACTAAAAAAAGGATCCTGCGGGTCGTCAAGATCGGCGGTAATATCGTGGATGATGCCTCACGCCTGGATGGCTTTCTGGCGACTTTCGCCGCACTGCCAAGCCCTAAAATTCTGGTGCATGGCGGCGGTAAGATTGCCACCCAATTGGCTGAAAAACTGGTCATTCCACAAACGATGATCGAAGGTCGCCGGGTGACGGACGCTGAAACCCTTTGCGTTGCGGTCATGGTATATGGAGGATTGGTCAATAAACAGATCGTGGCCAAACTTCAGGCACTGGGCTGCTCCTCTATTGGCGTTTGCGGTGCGGATGGCGATCTCATGCGGGCCCACAAGCGCAAGCACGCCAGTATAGACTACGGTTTTGTGGGCGATGTGGAAACGGTGAACGAGCCGCTGATTGACCGCTGGTTGGGACAAGGATTAACGCCGGTGGTGGCGCCGCTTACGCACGATGGGCAAGGGCAATTGCTCAACACCAACGCCGATACCATTGCGCAGGAGATCGCGCAGGCAATGAGTCAGGCCTTCCACGTTGAACTCATTTTTGGGTTTGAAAAAAGCGGCGTTTTATTGAATGTAAACGATCTGAGCTCCAGAATTCCCGTTTTGGATTTTGCAGCATACCAGAAATTAAAGTCCCGGAAAATTATCACCGAGGGTATGATCCCAAAACTGGACAATGCCTTTTCTGCTTTGAAAAAAGGAGTGCGGAAAGTCATCATCGGGCAGGCGGAAAACCTGATGGAATTGGTGGAGGGTAGGGATGGGACGAGTATTGTTTGGGAGGAAAACTGAGCGACACAAATGGCAGGTTTCATGCAACGGCGCAACGCAGGGCCTACGGCGCAACGTAGAACCTCACGCAACGCCCGCAACGACGCAACGTAGGGCCTCACACAACGGCTAAGTATATTTCTCCTTATGGACAACGACATAAAGACTTTAAGCACAGAAACCATTACCCTTCTCCAAAGCTTGATCGCCACACAATCTTTCAGCCGCGCGGAGGACAAAACCGGCGACCTGATCGAGCAGTTTTTGCAAAAACACGGCGCTACACCTCAACGCAAAAAACACAACATCTGGGCAAAAAACCGACATTTTGACCCCCGGAAACCCGTTATTCTCCTCAATTCCCACCATGATACTGTGCGCCCAAATCTGGGTTACACCCGCGACCCGTTTTCGGCGGATATTGTGGATGGAAAATTGTACGGCCTGGGGAGCAATGACGCTGGGGGAGCTTTGACTTGTCTGCTGGCCACATTTTTGTACTTTTTTGATCAACAGGATTTGCCCTTTAGTCTCCTTTATGCGGCCTCTGCGGAAGAAGAAATTTCCGGCCATGATGGCATCGAACTGATTCTGCCAGAATTCGGGAAAGTAGACTTTGGTATCGTCGGTGAACCCACCCAAATGCAGATGGCCATCGCTGAAAAAGGCCTAATGGTGCTCGATGGAACAGCGCATGGCCGCTCCGGACACGCTGCCCGGGAAGAAGGGGAAAGTGCCTTGTACATAGCGATGGATGATATTGCGTGGATTCGCAGCCATCAGTTTCCCCAAACATCTGAGCTGCTCGGCCCCGTGAAAATGTCGGTCACCGTAATCAAAGCGGGCTCCCAGCACAACGTCGTGCCGGACCTGTGCGAATTTACGGTGGATGTCAGGGTCAATGAATGTTACACCCTGGAAGAGGTTTTAGCTGAAATGCAAGGCAATGTTCAGAGTGAATTAAAGCCCAGAAGTCTGCGGATGCGTTCTTCCATCATTTCACCAGGACATCCCTTGGTAAAAGCAGGTCTGGCTTTAGGTCGCGATTATTACGGCTCACCTACCACCTCCGATAAGGCGCTGATGCCCTTCCCCACACTCAAAATGGGCCCCGGCGACAGCGCCCGCAGCCATTCCGCAGATGAGTTTATTTATGTGTCTGAAATTGAATCAGGGATAGAAATTTACATCAACCTTTTAAAGAAATTGTATGAAACTCTGGGCTAAGGATCAAAGCGTTACCCATGAAATAGTCGAACAGTTCACCGTGGGCCGTGATCGTGAATTCGACCTGATGCTCGCACAATATGACGTGCAAGGTTCGCTGGCACATACCCAAATGCTGGCGAAAGTCGGCCTGTTGTCTTCGGAAGACTGGGTGGTGGTGCAAAAAGGACTGCTTGATATACAATCTGAAATACAAGCCGGGCAATTTGAAATAGAGTCGGATGTCGAGGACGTTCATTCGCAAATTGAACTCCTGCTCACCCGGCGCATCGGTGAGGCAGGCAAAAAAATCCACGCAGGGCGCAGCCGGAACGACCAGGTGGCCGTGGATATCAAGTTGTTTCTCCGGGCAGAGCTTTCGGAAATCAAAACCGCTGTGCTGACTTTATTTGAGCAGTTGCTCGATCTGTGTGAAAAACACAAGGACGTGTTGCTGCCGGGCTACACGCATTTGCAGGTCGCCATGCCCTCTTCATTCGGGCTATGGTTTGGCGCCTGGGCAGAAAGTCTGGTGGACGACATGGAATTGCTGGTAGCGGCCTCGCGGGTAGCGGATAAAAACCCATTGGGCAGCGGGGCCGGCTACGGCTCGGCTTTCCCGCTTGACCGGACGCTGACAACCGGTTTGCTCGGTTTTCGTACCATGCACTTCAACGCTGTGAACGCCCAGATGAGTCGGGGGAAAACAGAGAAAATTATGGCGATGGCAATGGCCAATTTGGGCAGTACATTGGCTCGTTTTTCCATGGATATTTGCCTATATCTCAGCCAAAACTTCAATTTTATCAGTTTTCCACCCGAATTGACTACCGGCAGCAGCATTATGCCGCACAAGAAAAATCCGGATATTTTTGAGCTCATCCGGGCAAAATGCAACCGATTGCAGGCTTTGCCTAACGAACTCAGTTTGCTGCTAACCAACCTCCCCTCCGGCTATCATCGCGATCTTCAACTGACCAAGGAAATCCTGTTCCCGGCCATTGGCGATCTCAAAAACTGCCTGGCCATGATGCAACATGCGCTGCAATTTATCGAAGTCCGCCACGATATATTGCATGACGAACGCTATCGGTACTTGTTCAGTGTAGAAGCGGTAAACGAACTTGTGGCACAAGGCGCGTCCTTCCGTGAAGCCTATAAAACGGTGGGCAATGAAATTGAAGTCGGCAATTTTAAATGGGACGCTTCCAAAGGATTGCATCATACCCATGAAGGAAGCATGGGGAAATTATGTACAGCAGAGATTCGGGCGGAAATGAGGACTGTGCTTGAACGGTTTCAGACAGTCAGAAGAATCTGACTCATTTTTCTTACGTGTGTAGGTGATTTTTTTCGGGAAATCATGCTCATGATTTTCGCAGATAAAGTGGTTTTCGTTGAGCTGAGTGATCTTGAAAAAGGCCCAGCGGCCGTTTTTGTGCCACCACAGGCAAAATAGGGGTTGCCGTGCTCAGCATCTTGCCGTTTTTCGCTTCTTTCCAAGGGTTCCTTTGTCAATCACCTTTTGAATGTAATCTATTGCGAGGGGCACTTTACAGGCTGTTCCGCCCATTTCCACATGAACCTTTCCTACTTTAATGGCGATTTCTTTGGCACTCCCGGTCAATGCTTTGATGGTTACGCCGACTGAAATAATGAACCCATTCATGGCATATTTTACTCTATTCGGCGCCTGGTGGATCTCATTGCCAACCCTATCCAGCAGCTTGCTATAAGCCGGGATGTCTAAATCTTTATCTTCATGTACCCCTGCATAATAGGACAAGGTGCCCCATCCGGCCGCAGCGATCGTTTCCTTATCCGAGTTGATCCATTTTTGCCCGAGTTCAAACCCGTATTTTGATTCTGCAGCAACCCAGGGGACCGTATATTCGCTTAAATAAGACCAATAAGCCTGCTCCACCCATTCCTCCAGTTGTTCCTTGGTGATCTTTTTTTCATCCGCCATCAAGCCCGCCAAATACATGGCGTCTGTATTTCCGGTTTTATATAGTTCTAAAGAGAGTTCATGGTTCTTCTTTGTCTTGCTGAGGATTTTCTTCAGGTCTGAGACTTTCACACCAAAGAAGGGCTCTTTGGCGCCGTGCGTCATGAGCGTTTTTTTGGTGTTTGCATCTCCAAATGCTTCGAGCTGGGAGAGGATTTCTTTTGTGGTCATGATGATTGTTTTTAGTTGTTGATTCGGAGCAAAAATACGCGCAATCGGAAAGTAAAAAAAGCCTCACCGACTTACGCCAGGAGGCTCCGAAAACAATAAACAGCAGGATAGTATCTTATGGTTGGGGATTTGGTTAACTGGTGATTTGGTTAACTGGTGATTTGGTTATTCGGTGATTTGGTTATTCGGGTGGTCAAGCTCGGAGGTTCGAATAACCAAATCATCAGATAAACAAATACACCTACACATTGCTAATTTTCCGCACCACCTTGTACAGGCGCGTGGTTTCGTTTACTTCTTCTTCAAAAGGATCGTTGTCGAAGTAATTGGCCGAGATCATCTTGAGTCGAACCGTACGGCCACGGTTGTTCATTATTTTTTGGACGTATTTCACCCAAACGTTGCCATTGGAGCGCACCGCATAGATTTCGTTGTCGCGCACATCATTGAGGTTTTCAATGGACTTGCACACTACGATGTCCTGATTGCGAATGACAGGATCCATCGAATTACCTTCGATCTGGAAGGCTACGAGGCCCGTGCCTGCCACGCCGGGAATAGAGAAAAAGGTATTGTCTTCGGAACTCTCTGCACCCAGGGTAGCGCCTGCAAAGGCCCTTACGGTGGTGAACAGAATATTTCCACCGCCGCTGTTCGCCATGCGCTCGCCAGCAAGTGCATCGCCGGGAGCATCAAAGCCAAAGGGATTGCCGATGCCATGAAGCAACCAGGCTTCGTTGATGTCGAACGCCCGACAGAACGAGGAGGCCTGTCCATAATCAATGACCCGTTTGCTATCCGGATTGAGAAAGGCGCGGATGATGTGGCCATAAGCTTTGTTGCCAAGCACACGGTCGGCCACGTCGCCGACACCTTTGCCGCCGCGATCGTTTTTAACGATTGCACCGCGGTCTTCCAGGAGTTTGAAGGCCTGGATGAAGCGTTTATTGAGGTCTATCCTATCTTCCTTTATCATGGGATGGAAGGTTTAGAGGTGAAATGTGGATGTTGGACTTTTGGACTTTGGACTTTTGGACTTTTGGACTTTTGGACTTTTAGATCTTCATTTAATCATCCAAAGTCATGGCTAACTTTTAATGTTTTGCTTCCAAAGTCCAGGAGTCCAAAGTCCAGCAATTCAATGTCCAACAATCCAAAGTCCAGCAATCCACCATCCATTCCGTCTTTCGTGCTGCAAATTTCAAACAAAGAGTTTTTAAAAACAAATAATGTCAAAGATTTTTTCGCTCAAATCTGCACTTTTTTTCAAACGCGCTATTTTTTCATTTGAAAACCAGATATTTGCGCAGTTTTTGTTCAAAAAATAATTTCAAACAAATGAGAGCGGACGTCTAATCTGACGAATATAGCGGGCATTTGTTTGGAAAGCTGAGCTGGCTATAGCCGGGTTTTTCAGAAAATTTCAATTTGTTCGGAAAGTACGGCCAGTCTTCGTCGTACTTTTGACCACAATTTATGGGAACTGTAATTTCACTCCTCAACCACAAGGGCGGGGTCGGCAAGACCACCAGCGCCATCAACATCGGCGCGGCGATGGTCGAATTGGGCAAACGTGTGTTGCTCATCGACCTCGACCCACAAGCCAACCTGACGATCTCGCTTGGGATTCCGCGGCAGAAATCGACCATCTACGAAGCCTTGCGTGGAGAAGGTGAACTCATGCCGTACACGCATAAACCTGGCATGGATGTAGTGACTTCTTCGCTCGATCTTTCAGGAGCAGAGATGGAACTCATCAATGAAGCTGGCCGTGAGTATATTCTTCGCGAACTGCTGGCTCAGGTGAGCGACGATTATGATTATATTCTGATCGACTGCCCGCCATCCCTTGGTCTTTTGACCCTCAACGCACTGACCAGCAGCCGATACGTGTTGATCCCGCTTCAAACGGAATTCCTTGCGGTTCAAGGACTTGCGAAGATCAAGCAGGTTATTGACAAGGTCAAGATGCGCCTCAACAAACAACTCGATATGAGCGGCGTGATCGCCACGATGTACGACAGTCGACGCGTGCTGAACCGTGATGTAGTGGATACCATACACAAGTATTTTGGAGAAAAGGTATTCAAGACCTATATTCGTGACAACGTAGCCCTGGCAGAAGCGCCCGCTCAACGCAAAGACATATTTGATTACAGCCCCAAAAGCCCCGGAGCTGTGGATTATCTCGAAGTGACCAAGGAGATCCTGGAAAGAATGGAAGGGTAGCCCAGACTACTGGACATTTTGACATTGGACATTGGACATTTTGACAATGGACATTGGACATTGGACATGCACGCTAAAAAACTTGAAAATCATGCAC
>JAUSMG010000310.1 GCA_030645295.1 Saprospiraceae bacterium
CCCACCCTGCTGAGCAGCGAATCCAATTGGCTGTGCGGTGATGGCCTGCGGTGCTGCGTAAGCCATTTATAATAAGCATCATCGTGGGTTTCTATAACATCCAAAACAGCCGGATCGCTCGTAAATCTTTCCATAAACTGGCGGGAAAGCAAACCGTGTCGTTTGGTCCAATCGCGTGGACGCGTTCGGCTTTCCGCGTGTTTGAAGGTGTCGTGCGCCAACGCAATGAGGCGTAAACGGGTATGATCTTCGGGACATAGATTCGGCAGGACAGCAATATTGTCGAGCACCTCGCGCACATGAAGCGACACCTTTCCTTCCGGGTGACCAAACCGGGGTTCGCCCCACCAAAGTCCGTGGCGGAATTCGGGCAATGCGATCAAATGCCGCTCCAGGTCCGTTTCGGGGCGGAGCAGACCTTCGATCGAATCAGGTTCGTGTAAATAACGTTCAGTCACAGTCGTTGGTCTAGGTTGTTGAGCCGTTTGTCGTTAGCCTGAAACATTAGGTTAGGAAGCTCGTTTGTTCGTTTTGCAATCAATTTTTCGGATGTCCTGTTCGCTGGTTAATATCCCGTTAAATCAAATCATTCTGGCAGCAAAGACGCATCCTTCTCGTTTATCTGAGGTATTTACTTCAAAACATTAAACATTGAACAATGAATAAATTGTGGTCAACGCTACTCGCGGGCGCTGCAGGCGGACTTGTCACCTTGGGCGCAGCAAAAATGCTTCAAAACCCCGAATTGCCTCAAATTCCGGAGCAGCAAACTTACTCCAAACAAGTGAATTACGGTGGCGCTCCTGTGTCCTTTGATTTTACCAAAGCGGCCGAGCGTGCCATGCCTTCCGTGGTACACATCAAAGCTTCTGAAAGTAAGGAAGCGGCCATTCAGCGTCAGCGTGAAAACCGCTATTCCAATCCATTCCAGTATTTCTTCGGAGACAGTTATAGCTACGAACCGCAGCCCCGCTCGGGTACTGGTTCCGGGGTGATTTACACTTCCGATGGCTACATTCTAACCAACAACCATGTGGTGGAATTTGCGGATGAATATGAGGTCACCCTTTACGACAACCGTGAATTCCGGGCCCGACTGGTCGGGCGTGACCCCAATACCGATATGGCTGTCATTAAAATTGACGCCAAGGACTTACCCCCTTTCGAACTTGGCAATTCAGACGACGTAAGGGTTGGCGAATGGGCGCTCGCCGTGGGCAATCCGTTCGACCTTACCTCCACCGTGACTGCCGGTATCATAAGTGCCAAAGGTCGTGATATTGACATCATCAAAGGTGGAAGGGCCATCGAGTCTTTCATTCAAACCGATGCAGCGGTCAACCCCGGAAACTCCGGAGGCGCTCTGGTGGATGTGAATGGCAAACTCATCGGTATCAACTCCGCCATTGCTACGCCAACGGGCGTTTTTGCAGGATACTCATTCGCCATTCCGATCAATCTGGTGAAGCGCATTGCGGATGATCTGGTGAATTATGGAGAATATCGCCGCGCCTATCTTGGCGTAAATGTTGCCACAATGGATACACATGTTGCCAAAGAAGTGGGTATCCCGTACACCAAAGGAGTTTTGGTTGCCAGCCTTGATCCGGAAGGTTCCGCAGCGTTGGCCGGTTTGCAGGAGAATGATGTGGTGACCAAAGCAAATGGCAAGAATGTGACCACTACATCTGAACTAATGGAGCTGATCGGGCGTTCTAAGGTAGGTGAAACACTGACGCTCAATGTAGTACGTGGTAGTGACACTCGTGAGATCCCAGTTCGCCTAAAGACTCGCAGCAACAATTGAATGAAAGAGGCGTTATAAAGCCTTCCAAGATAAAAAGTTGGTTTTTCGTTTTGTTTTGATGTGCCGGCTCTTGCGTAATGCAGGAGTCGGCTTTTTTTGCTAAAAAAATTTGCAAACACCGCACCATTCCAACCATGCAAGGTTGCAACTTTGCAGCTCGCTTGCCATGCCAATGCGCCCTTACTGTGTTGTTTTTTCACGCATTGTCACGCCCGAGGCACTCGGGATCAAAATCAAAAATTTATGAACAGAACCCTGCTCTTAGTAGCGCTCTTCCTCGTATTGGGCGGCGCAGTCTGGTACGCACTTTCAAACAAGAAAAAACAAGCCGGTTCCCATGTTTCCTGGGACATGGATTTTGCAGTAACCAGTACGGACAATATTGGCAAAATCTTCATCGCAGACCGGAAGGGTGGCACCACTACGCTCGAACAAAAAGGGAAGCAATGGATTTACAATGGCAAATACCCAGCCCGTCCCAGTGCAATAGAAACCCTGCTCGAAACCATTTCAAAGGTAAATGTGCTCAATATCCCACCCAATGGCGCAGTGCCCGGCATGGTGAAAGAAATGGCCGCAATGGGTATTAAAGTCGAGATCTACGACCGGGAAGGCAAGTCCCTGAAAACCTATTACATTGGCGGGGTCACCAATGATGAACGTGGTACGGTGCTAATGATGGATGGCTCTGAACAACCTTATGTGGCGCACATACCAGGGTTTATCGGTCAGTTCCGGATGCGCTTTATTATGGGCGACGACAATTGGCGCGACAAGGCCATTTTTCGGGAAAAACCAGAGGAGATCCAGGCGGTTTCCGTGGAATACCCGCAACGCAAGAATGAGTCCTTCAAATTAGAAAAAACGGGCGAAGCCGCCTACGATATTAAGCCCTATTATGGCACAACCACGCCCATGACCAGTCCCCGGCGCAAAGGCGTTGCCGAGGCTTACCTGGTACAATTTGAAAGCCTGGTCGCAGAAGCTTTTGAAACGGCGAACCCACTTCGCGATTCTGTGAAGGCGCTGGTGCCCTTTGCCATCCTTACGATGAAAAAGACCGATGGTGCAGAAAAAAAGGTGCGTTTTTGGCCTGTTGAAGTTGAAATGACGCGGGAGGGCGCCTCCTACGTGTCACGGTATTTCACCGATGTAAATGATGAAGATTTTATGCTGACCCAGGACCGTGTATTCGGTAGCCTGTTTCGCGGCTACGGATTTTTCTATGAGGGTATGCCGGAGAAGAAAAGGTTGAGGAATTAGGATATTGGGATATTTCTGAAATAGATCATTAGGCGGGCCGAATTCATGTTTCAAATGCCAATTCTTTTTGCCATGCGACTACTTATTTCAATTTCAATAATTGCCCTTATATTCCTTGTTGCATGTTCAAAGGATGGGCCAGATGGCTACTATTGGGGCACCGCAACAGCCCGATTCAACAATAAAGCCTGGGAAGCTGATCCTTATGCCATTGTCAACGCTCCCTATAAGCAGGGGATAGACTTTTTGATCCACAAATTCAATAGCCAAGGCTTTCAAAGAGAAGACGTATTCGTTTACAAAGTTCCTGAGCAAGTTGGAAAGTACCCAATATCTCAAACAGAAGTACGGGATATAGATTCTCTCGTTGGCGCACAATTTTTCACAGTATTGGATGATGGTGGTGTTTTAGGGGATAGCTATTCCCTCCTTGAAGGAGTTGTTGACAACTATGTGGAAATCACCAAGATAAAAGGCGACCAAGTTTGGGCAGAATTTCAGGTTGCGTTCGTGAAAGTCAGCTCCAACCATACACCTGAGTACCCAGATACTATCGTATTCACCAAAGGGAAAATTCATACTTTAATAGTGAGGCCGGAGTGAATAATTGCCACGATTAACAAACCTGCCCGCTGTTGTGTCAAAAGGGTCACCAGAGAAAAGTTTGCGTTGTTTTATTCTAGGCCTCCCTGTAAAAGGCCTTAAAAGTGTCAATCGGAATAAAATTCGGTTGGCATTTTTTCTTTGTTCTAGGCAATCTAAGGGACGCCTTATTCAATTTTCGGGGCGGATTCAATTTCTCAATATCACTTCCCCCGCTTCGGATTGTCCTTCAAAAACCCCTTCCAGCCCGTATATGATTTTTTACCTGCCAAGCCCGGGCTGCTTGATTGATACCAATGGCAGAGGGCCGTGGCGAGTGCGTCCGTGGCATCAAAGTATTTTTCTGAAAACTTGGTATGCAGGATGTTCTCCAGCATTCCCGCCACCTGCTCTTTGGACGCGTTGCCATTGCCGGTCACAGCGCTCTTGATCTTTTTGGGCATGTACTCCGTGATCACCAGATGATTGACCATGCCAGCAGCAATGGCCACGCCCTGTGCCCTGCCGAGCTTGAGCATCGCTTGTACGTTTTTACCGAAAAAAGGCGCTTCTATGGCCATTTCCTGCGGCAAGTGCAGCCGGATAATGTCCTGGACTTGCTCGAAGATGTAGCGGAGTTTCACCGTGTGATTGTCAGTACTGATGTGCGAAAAAGTTACCACCCCGATTTCGATGACTTTCACACCCTTTTTATCTGCATCAATAATGGCAAACCCCAACACGTTGGTGCCGGGGTCTATGCCTAATATACGTTTGGGAGTTGTCATTATTATCTCAACTTTTGTCCACCTTTTCGGGCGTGTCCACATCATACATCATACATCATACATCCTATTCCGTTTTGCGCGGGAAGGAGACACTAAATAGTGACGATTTTTCGCCATTGCTGTTCAGAGCGTAGCAGTCTCCTTCTTCCATCCACAATGTTTTCATGAAACCCTGCCGCAAATTTTCCTCGTGATAGAGGTCTATACAGATGACCCGGCCGCCATAAAGGGCTGTGAGATCAGGCTGGAGCGTGTGTCCGATCACCATGCGTTTTGCTCCGGCAAATTTGAGCGCAGCGCTTATGTCGTCATCGGAGGCGAGATTTTTAGCTGCGCCCCGATACCAGAAGATCCCCGTTTTAAAATCAAAAATAGATCTGGCGTCTTCATTGATGATGGCATCATTCTGTTTTCCAAGATGCTGGCGACTAATGCGATTTATTTCAGCCAGACCGAGCCCCGTGCCAGCAAGCTCCGGGCTAATGCCACCGTGACAGAATACGTAATCGCCGATTTTTTCTACTGCATTTTTGGTGCGAAGCCAGCGACCCAGTTCAGAGCTTCCGTCAAACCAGCGCTTGTATTCTTCGCCGATCAACGCAGCATTTTCCAGATATTTTCGACGGACGTAGGTGCTGTTGCCTTGTAAATTGAGCACTTCATGGTTGCCAAGTATGAAATGAACTTTGCCGCCAACAGATCCTGCTTCTGCCTCCAGCTTATAGAGGAGCCAAAGGCATTCGGTAACCTGTAATCCCCGGTCAAAGAAGTCGCCTACCAGCACAAGGTGCCCATTGCCAAAGGTCCAATTGAATTGCTTGTCCATCACTTTTGCACCGAGCAGCATGGTTTTGAGTGCAAGAAAGTCGCCTTCTATGTCAGAAAGCGCGAGCAAGCGTTCAGGAGTAGGGTAGGAGGTAGATTCTTCCGCCGAAGGGCTGTCGTGAAGTAGGAATGAAAACGAGTCGCCTGTTTGGGGCACCTGGCAGGTAAGCGAAATATCTTTTTTGTTGCTGAATTGAAGGGTTTTACTGATGACACCAGTATCACGCCGCAGCACATATTTTACGGTGATTTTGTTGCCGCGATAAAACACATGTGGCCCATCTGTGTCGGCTTTTGAATTGTCGTCCGGTTCACCAGAAAAGGCAAAGAGCGAAAAGGGTAAACCCAGAGCGAGGGCGAGCAGCAGGCGGAACAGCATGATTTTGCGCGAGTCGTTTTTGTTCTAAATAGCGGGTGCGAAGATAGGGCGTTTACACGATTTAAGGTGAAATCTGCCAAAACACTGGCAACTTAAGGCCGCTTTGCTGACCCTAATTTGCGAATCTTAATTTCGAGGCGATTATTTTGCTGGTGTTCTTCGTCGGAGCATTCCGCGTTTTCCTTGCAATGGTTGCGAAGTTCGGTCTCACCTTTTCCGATGGCATTGATACGACTTTCGTCAATCCCTTTTGCGCCCAGGTATATTTTAGCATTTTTGGCGCGCTCATCTGTCAAGGTTTGATTTAACCGTGCATCACCGCGCACGTCAGTGTGGGCCACCAGGTCAATTTCCATTTCAGGGTAGTTTTTCATCCATTCGATCACATTATCCAAATGGCGTACCGCGCCCTGATTGAGGGTGGCTTTATTGTATTCATAGAAAATCTTGTCGAGAATGAAAACGGCGCCTTCCATCAGACCACTTGCCAGGGGCATGGCTTCAGCAACCGTAACGCCTTCTTCCAGCGGTTTCAAGCGCACTTCCTCATAGGATGCTGCCCCACGGCCAGCAGTTAAACGGAACGTTTCGCTGCGGAATCCACCCTTTTCTACTTTAGCGATCCATTCGCCATCCCTTGGCAGGCAAATATCGAACTCGCCATTGCGCGTGGTTCGAGCGGTTTCTGTAGCCCCTGAAGTACGGTGTTCAAAACGGATACTT
>JAUSMG010000316.1 GCA_030645295.1 Saprospiraceae bacterium
TGCTGAACGTCCGCCTGCTGGAAACCATTGGTGAGGAAAAAACGCAGTCCGTGACGCTTAAAATTCCGGTTGAAAAGATCTCTGCTGAGTTCATTGAGCAGATTGAAAAACTATGCACCGTACATAAAGGCAAGCACACCTTGCGCATGGAACTGATTGATTATCAAAACAAAGAGAAGTTTCCGTTTACCTCCATGGCCAAAAAAGTGAACGTTGGGAATGAGTTTATTGCGGCGATGGAGGTGTTGGGGGTGGAGTGCGGGGTGAATTGATTTTAAACAATAATCCCGCCTACGCTTTTGCTTGAGCGGGTAAATGTGGAGGTGAATTGAAAAACCGTACTTTTGTTCAATATATATCAGATATGGAACTCAAATTGAAAATCGGCTACGCTGAATTGCTCGAACTGATAAAACAACTTCCGGCCAGTCAAATTTTTCAACTCAAATCAGAGTTGGAAGAAAAACCATTACCGACGCGGAAAACGGTGGAGAAGACGGCCTTTAGGACACTCTTACTCAAAGGGCCCGTCATGTCGGAAGAACAATATCAACAATTTCTGCAAACCAGAGCCTGGATGAGCCAATGGAGAACCAATTACTCCGCTTGACAATGCCTGTATCGAAGCCGCAATCAAAACCCAACTACAACTCAAAAAAGTCAACAAGCAAATAGACTTTCCCGACTTGTTGATTGCAGCCACCGCCCAACAAAATGGCTTGCCGCTCGCCACGCTCAACACCAAACATTTTAGTCGGATTGAAGGCTTGGAAGTAGTTTCCAAGTAAAGGCTCAAATCAAGTTTGAGTACAGAACCCGTAATGGCGATGGAGGTGTTGGGAATGGAGTGTGGGGTGAATTAAAAACTATTTGTGTCGTAATTTTATATACATTTGCAACAAACCTTTTATTATTTATGCCTTCTGAAAAATTCTTTTCTAAACCCTTTGACGATAGCACAAAATGCAAACTAGAGATTTACCATTCATATCTACGAGAGTGGCTGCCAGTTTTTTTAGCAAGCCCCAAACCACATTGGACGAATATCAATATTTTTGATTTTTTTGCTGGGCAGGGGCAGGACAGCGAGGGATATCCCGGAAGCCCATTAATTACCATTTCTGAGGTTAATAAAAGTACTGGGTACATTGTGAACCACAAGATGAAGGTTCGGTTATATTTTAATGAATTTGACAAAGAGGTCTTTGAGAATTTAAAACAAAATGCTGAAAAAGTCATAAAACCTAACGTTTACACCACGCAGTTTTCAAAGGAAGATTTTCAGCAATGCTTTTGGGAGCAGTACCCTCTCATGGAAAATGCAGCCAATTTTATTTTCTTGGATCAAAAGGGTATAAAACAAATTACTGAAGAGGTTTTCCTGAGAATAGTAGAATTGAAGCAAACTGATTTTCTCTTCTTCATTTCTTCATCCTTTATTCACCGTTTTGGAGAGTCTGAAGAATTCCAACGCTATTTGAAAATACGACAGGAGGATATACAAGGCAAAGAATACTTTCATATTCATAGACTGGTCCTAGACTATTACCGATCACTTATTCCCAAAGGAAAACAGTATTTCTTGGCCCCATTTTCAATTAAAAAAGGATCTAACGTTTACGGTCTGATTTTCGGAACAAACCATACATATGGGTTAGAAAAATTTTTGAAAGTGTGCTGGAAAATTGACCAGCAAAGAGGCGAAGCTAATTTTGATATTGACCGCGAAAAGATAAACTTTGCTGCACCAACGTTATTTGAGGAGTACAATAAGCCCACAAAACGACAACTTTTTGAAGGAGAATTGAAAAGTAAAATCCTAAACAAGGTGTTGAAAACGAGCTACGAGGTTTATTTATTTACACTTGAATCAGGATTCTTGCTCAAAGATGCGAATGATGTTTTACGAGAATTAAGCAAAGGCAGTAGGATTGAATTCACCTTCAACCTGAGTTCTGGGAAACTCCACACGGTTTTACCTGGAAACATCAAAGTCAATTAAAGTTATGGCACAATCCAGCATTGAATGGACCGAATTAACTTGGAATCCTACCACGGGATGTACCAAAATATCCCAGGGCTGCAAGTATTGTTATGCAGAGGTAATGACTCGGCGTTTGCAGGCGATGGGCATTGAAAAATATAAAGACGGCTTTAACGTAGTCCGAACTCAACCGGAGGAATTGTTGCGCCCTTACGAATGGAAGAAACCCAAGATCATTTTCGTCAACAGCATGAGTGATCTTTTTCACCCAGAAGTACCGCTCGATTATATTAAAATGGTCTTCGCTGTGATGAATGACTGCAGACAACATCAATTTCAGGTACTAACCAAACGCGCAGAACGACTCGCCGATGTTGCGAATGAGTTAGTGTGGACAGAAAATATCTGGATGGGTGTGTCGGTTGAAAATCAAAAAGTTGCAGACCGTATTGATTTCTTGCGCATAACGCCTGCTCGTGTAAAATTTTTATCTCTAGAACCTCTTATCGGGCCGCTTCCTAGCCTAAATCTCTCTGGTATTGATTGGGTCATTGTTGGTGGCGAAAGCGGTCGAAAACCTCGACCTATAAAATCAGATTGGGTTTTGGAGATCAAAAATCAATGTGAAAAATCCAAAGTCGCCTTCTTTTTCAAACAGTGGGGGGGCACAAATAAGAAAAAATCAGGTCGGCTTCTGGATGGAAGGACATACGATGAGATGCCTAAATTGATGCGACCGATAGCATTTTAATTTTATCGATCAAAGCCTTGCATCACTTAAGCAGTACCAAGTTATCTGGCTTTCCCAATTTGTGACACATTGCGTCACAAATTGACTTAAAATCCTCACCTCCCCCATGGCAAAACCACGCACCATCTTCTTCTGCTCCAACTGCGGCGCATCCGCCCCCAAATGGCTGGGCAAGTGCCCGCAATGCAACGAATGGAATACTTTCCAGGAAGAACTCATCCAAAAAGAAACCGTCGCCGAAGAAAAGCGAAAATCCTGGGCGCCCACCATGGGCGGTCGGGCCGAATCGCCGAAAGCTGTGCTGCTCGAACAGGTGCAAACCGGCAAAACGCCACGACTTGCCACACCCGATCAGGAACTCAACCGCGTACTCGGCGGGGGCATTGTACCCGGCTCCCTGGTGCTCATCGGCGGACAACCGGGCATTGGCAAAAGTACCCTGCTGCTTCAGATCGCCATGAAAATTCCCGCAAGAGTGCTGTATGTCAGCGGGGAAGAAAGCGAAGAGCAGATCAAGATGCGCGCCGACCGGGTTGGTGATTTTAAAAGCGAGTGCTACATACTCACGGAAACGAACACCAATAAGATCCTCCAGCAAGCGCAGGAACTCATGCCCCAGATGATGATCGTGGACTCCATCCAGACCATGAGCACACCGCACCTCGATTCCGCGCCGGGCGGCATCGCACAGGTGCGCGAATGCACGGGCGAGCTCCTGCGTTTTGCCAAAGAGACCAACGTCCCTATTTTTTTGGTCGGCCACATCAACAAGGAGGGCGACATCGCCGGACCAAAACTTTTGGAGCATATCGTAGACTGTGTGCTCCAATTCGAGGGCGACCGCCACAATACCTACCGCATTCTCCGCACGCTCAAAAACCGTTTTGGTAGCACCGATGAAATGGGGATTTACGAGATGCAGGCTGCCGGATTGCGCGAGGTAAGCAATCCATCGGAACTGTTGCTGAGCCAAAAAGACGAGGAACTTTCCGGTTGCGCTGTAGCTGCCACGATGGAAGGCATGCGTCCGATGCTGATTGAAACCCAGGCACTGGTATCAAAAGCCGTGTTCGGCACCCCGCAGCGCTCGGCTACGGGCTTTGATATGCGCCGACTTTCCATGTTGCTGGCCGTACTGGAAAAACGCTGCGGTTATTTTTTCAGCATGAATGATGTGTTTCTGAACCTCGCCGGTGGCATTCGTGTGGAAGACCCTGCCATCGACCTCTCTATTGTGGTCTCGCTGATCTCCAGTTTGATGGACGTCAGCATTCAATCCAATGTCTGTTTCGCAGGCGAAGTGGGACTTTCCGGAGAGATCAGGGCCGTGCAGCGCGTGGAGCAGCGCATCGCCGAAGCGGACCGATTGGGATTCAAGGAGATCTACGTTTCTAAATATGGGATGAAGGGTATTGATCCCAAGCGTTTTGGGATCAGAATCCAGACCCTTGGGAAAGTGGAGGAGTTGAAGCGGGCTTTGTTTGTGTGATGAAGGGTTAAATTTTGTGCAAAAAGATAAGTTGACTATCAGTTATACACAACTTTTAACACTTGAGATGACGCCGAAACAACTATGAGTTATCCCGAATTTTTGGGCTCAAAACGTCCCTGAGGGACAGCATCTCGGTAGCAAATTGAAGGAAATATGGGTTGGCGTGGGACGTTCTGAGCCCAAAAATTCGGGATGGTGCATGTTTGTGAAATTCCATCCAACTTACACCCTTGGCAACAACACGATCTGCTTCGTGAACACCTTCTGACCCTGCTGAATGCTCAGCACATAATTCCCGGCCTTATTGCTGGAAAGATTGACCTGTTCGTTGAATGAACCGCCCTTTCATGATCTACCCTTTAGGAAAAATCTTCGCCAGATAAAAATCCTCCTTCTCCCGCATCAGCCGCTCTGCCGCTTCTGTTTTGTCCAAATAACCCGCCAGATGCAATACCCCATGCACCAGTACCCGGCATAGCTCATGCTCAAATGCCACACCGAGTGTTTGAGCATTGTCGGCAACCCGCTCAGAACTGATGAAAACATCGCCATGAACAGCATCGTCTGCGTATGGGAAAGTGATGACGTCCGTGTAATAATCGTGGTCAAGGAATTCCACATTCATTTCGCGCAGACGTTCGTCGGAACAAAAAATATAATTGACTTCAACGAATTCTTTACTCTCGGATTCAGCAACGCCCAGCAACCAATCTGTCAGCTTTTGCTCGTCAGGAAGATCAAACTCAACATCTTCAAAATGAAAAGAAACGGGGGTTTCCGGTTCGTCGGCGGGCAGGTCGGGAAAGTGCATATTTGTTGCGTAAGTGGTTCGTTATAATCATTTCAGGTGCAAGGGATCATGCGCACGATAACAGAAGTGGTCAATCTGCAACCGCCTTTGGTGGTCACCGTCACCTCGTAAGTTCCTTCCTCCCGCACCCTAAGAAAACGATCTTGCACCCCCGTATTCCATTCAAAACTCTCGTAATCTCCTTCTGCTTTAAGGATGGTTTCGCCGCCCTTGCAGACGGTGGTCGGCCCGGAGATGTTAACCCCCGCTGACCCGGAAATGGTGATGCCTTTGGGTTTTTGTTCGGGAGCGGGGCTTGGAACTTCGGTTTGTGCCTGAAGTACGAAAGAAGTGGCCGAGAAAAGAAAAATCAGGGCGAAAGGATTGAGATTTATGTTCATAAGTTTCGAGTTGTGTCATTTTTAAGGGTTACAAACGATGCATATAGCCAATATTCAATAACAGTGGGTTAACACTTGCATCTACATTGTCACTGGCGGATAAGTCAGTAAGGCTGTACTGAAAACGAGCCTCGACTTTAATCTTGCTGTTTGCGCCCAAAGGAATATTTCCACCCAACCCAAAATCAGCAGCGAATGCATTGCGGTTCCAATTGGGATCTTTTATGTCAATGGAAGCTTTGCCTGACTCTATTATTGAAAATTTGTTCCAGGCCTTTTCAAGCCACCCAGCCGTACCTCCAGCCATCAGGTAGACATAATTGAATTTTTTTACCGGAGCGAATTGAACAAGCAAACTTCCTTCCCAGTATTGGTAAAATTCGCGAAAGGATCCAGGCGTTCCATCCGGAATTCCTCCTAAACCATCACTTGGAAACATAAAGATTCCAGTTATTTTGTTGGCTTTCACCTGCGTGCCAAACTCCGCCCGAAAACCGAGCATTGGGTTCATTTGCCATTCTCCAAGTACGGCGGCGCGCCAGCCCATGGCAGGTTCGTAGTCAATACCATAGCCAAGGGATTTGATTTCCCAAGCCCAAAACGACACATTTGGGCCAGCGGAAAGGCCGATGTGAAATTGTGAAAAAACAGGACTCACTAAACAGGCGAAGGCGAAGGCCAGCAAAAGATGTTTCATAAAAAGTAGATTTAATGTTTGAGGCTTCCTGACTGCCAAATATCCGTATAAGTTGCTTGTCCCACAAATTGAAATGTTGGCCTCCACCAAAAACATCTTCCTATCAAAATTCGTTTTGCCCAAAAACAGACCCATGCGAACGCTCAGCCTTGTACTTTTCGTCCTTCTTTGTCATCCTGAAAGGACCTTTTCCCAAAACTATACCACTACAAAAACCACCTCGAACAAAGCCCTCTCTGCATTCAATGCAGGTATGGAAGAAGCCAAGCGTGGGCAAGCGGCCGTTGCGCAAGGTTATTTTGAGCAAGCGTTGAAAGCCGACCCAAAATTCATAGACGCCAAGCTCGCCCTGGGGGACAACTACGCCGAACTCCGCGATTTTTTTAAAGCCAAAAAATATTTCGAGGAAGCCATCGCGCTGGATAGCAGCTATGCGCCTGTGGCATTTTTATTTTTGGCAAAAACGGAATGGGAACTGGATAAATACGCCGAATGCGCTTCCCATTTGGCAAGTTACCTCCGAAGTCAACCCAAAAACGAACGCAACCGCAGCGCTGCTGAACGCCTGCTCAAATCAGCCAAATTCGCCGCTGAAGCTGTGAAAAACCCCATTGCATTCGACCCTAAATCGGTGGGAGACTCCATCAATACCAAATGGAGCGAGTACTTCCCTTCGCTCACCGCCAATGATGAGCTCTTGATTTTTACCCGACGGGATGGTGGCAACGACGAAAATTTTTACCGCAGCGAGCGCAAAGACGGGGTCTGGCAAAAAGCCACACCACTCGAAGGGGTGAATACCTCCGACAATGAAGGGGCACAAGCGATTAGTCCCGACGGATCCTGGCTAGTGTTTACAGGCTGCAACCGCGAAGGAGATGGCTCTCAGGGGGCTTGCGATTTATATTGGTCGCAACTGAAAAGCACAGGCTGGAGCAAGCCCGTGCCGTTCAGCGCGGTCATTAATTCGCCCGACTGGGACGCTCAGCCGAGCATTGGAGCCGATAATAAAACCTTGATTTTCACTAGTAGTCGCCCCGGCACACATGGTAGCATGGACCTTTGGCAATCTATCCGCCAGCCTAATGGAAAATGGGGTAAACCCGAAAATCTTGGCCCCAACATCAATACCGGCGGCAAGGATCATACGCCATTTTTTCATCCTGACGGACAGACACTCTATTTCTCATCCGACAGCCTTCCCGGTATGGGAGGTAGCGACATCTTCTTTGCTCGCCGCGACAACGATGGCAAATGGGGCAATCCTCAAAATCTCGGCTACCCAATAAACACAAAAGGGGAAGAAGGAATGCTGGTAGTAAGTCTTGATGGGCGTACGGCCTATTTTGCAAGTGACCGGCCCGGTGGAAAAGGCGGACTGGATATTTATACGTTTGAATTGCCTGTTTTCGCCCGTCCGCAGCCAGCTACCTACGTAGAGGCGCAAGTAACGGATGCTGTTACGGGATACCCCATCACCGCCAAAATGGAATTTACAGACTTAAAAACGGGAAAGGTATTCGTTAGTGGGAATACCAAATCCGATGGCACTTTTCTTGTGTGTCTCCCTATCGGAAGGAATTACGCACTGAATGTTGGAAAAGACAAATATCTGTTTTTTTCAGAAAACTTCAACTTGGCGGATCTTGCCTCGCTCGACAAACCTTTTTTGCTAAACATTGAACTGCAACCAATTGGTATCCCTACTGCCAATTCAACACCCATCGTTCTGCGCAATGTCTTTTTTGAAACCGGCTCCGCCTCGCTGATGCCCGAATCGCTTTCTGAGCTGGATCGCCTTGCCCAATTGCTAAAAGAAAGCCCTGCACTGAAAATCCAAATCAATGGCCATACGGACAACGTGGGCGACGTCGCATTCAACCAAACACTTTCCGAAGCCCGTGCCAAAGCTGTACAAGATTATCTGCTCGCCAAAGGCATTGCACCAGAACGCCTTCGGTTTAAAGGTTTTGGCGAAACGAAGCCCATCTTAGGCTCAAACGCTACTGTAGAAGGTCGGGCAAGAAACCGCAGGACGGAATTTGTGGTATGGTAAGAAATCGGCCCTACAGATTAGAGCCATAGAGCCGATCAAGTGCCCGAAATTGGTTTCACACTACTGGACATTTTTATTTCACACAGATGTTACACAGATAATCCACGCAGATTTTACGCAGAATTTTTCTGTGTTACATCTGCGTTTCAATTCTGCGTAACATCTGCGTGAAAAATGTCTGGTAGTGTGAAACAATCAATTTGACCGATCAAAGACCGCAGCATCAATGCCTTTCTCTTCCAGTTTATCGACTACCCTGTAGGCTGCTTCCTTATCATTGGAGCGGAATACGATGACCGCTGCCTTGCCTTCTTTGGTCTTGGAAATTTCAGCATTGAGATAACCCGCTTTGATCACTTCTTCCAGTCGTCGGCGTGCGCCTTCCATGTAATCAAATGTACCCGCACGAACAGCCCAGCGGCCTGTTCCGGGTCCTTTTACCGAGGAGGCGCTTTTTTTTGTTGCTGAAGCAGAAGGTGTTACAACGGTCGGGGATGGCTTGGTTGCCGTAGGTGAAGTGGTCTGGGTTTTTTTGGTGGTGGCAGCCGGTTCTTTTTCTATTCCGGTTTTAGACACCTTGGGTTTTGTGGTCGTAGTGGCAGAGTCGTTGTTGACATAAGTGCTACCGGTAGCATCGATAGTATCCTCGGAGGCGTAGCCCATATCGCGAAGCGTTTCTTCTAATTCAGCGGCTTCACGGGCGGCCTGCTCTTTTTTATCCTTTTGCTTCTGACAGGCATAGTATCCCGCCGCAAGGATGAACAAACTCAAGAGGCCGTAGAGGACGTAGGTGAGAAGGCTATTGCTTTTCATGCTGTGCTTGTCGTGTGTTTAGAAGGTTAAAAGTGCTGATTTTCAGGGGCTAAGGTAATAGTAGTTGTTTGGGATATTGGAGATTTTCAACAAGGTTTCCATTTTCCGTTTTTTCCTTTCAACTATTCCCCGGTCGGCGTGTTTAGGCGGCTTATTTTTGCTGGATAATTCCGGGGCGGCATTCACAATAAACGCCCTATCCAAGATTTACTTTTTTCTCGACATGGACTTTTTTGAACTGAAAATAAAGAGCAAGACGGCTGAAACCTCGGATACGACCACCCTCGAACTGGAAATTCCTGACGAACTGCGCGATCTGTTTACCTACAAACAAGGGCAACACCTCACCCTGCGACTTAATTTAGGCGGACGCGAATTGCGCCGGTCCTACTCTATGTCGTCGAGCCCCCTGGAAAATCGCCTTGCCGTAACGATAAAAAAAGTCGCTGGTGGCCAGGCTTCCACTTTCCTGCATGATCAGGTACAAGTCGGCGACACGCTTGAAATTGCAGCTCCGGATGGACGTTTTTTCACCGAACTCAACCCCGACAAACGCCGCACGTATTATCTTTTTGCAGCGGGGAGCGGCATTACACCCTTGATGTCCATCATCAAAACTACCCTCGAATCTGAGCCGATGAGCGCGATCTTCTTGCTCTACGGCAGCCGAAACGAGGAAAACATCATCTTCCGCGACGAACTTGACCGGCTCTCAGAACGCTACACGGGTCAGCTCCATGTGGAGCACGTGCTGAGTCAACCCAAAAAGGAAAGCACGGGCGGCGGACTGTTTGGGGTGTTTAAAAAAAGCACAACCAACTGGCAAGGTAAAATGGGCCGAATCAACGGACGCATTGCCAACGCCTTCCTGGACGACAACATGGCGCATGGCCCTGAGTCCGACTGTGTCTATTTCGTGTGCGGCCCAGGCGATATGGCCGATTCAATAAAAGCAAGCTTGTTGGGACGGGAAATACCTGCCAAACAAATTCATACGGAGCACTTTGTCAACGCTACCCATGTACCGGGCGACATTGCCGATGGCGCCACGGGTGGAAAGCGTGTCATCGTCCACCTTAAAGGTCAACGTATTGAAATGCCTGTGCCAGAGGGTGCAACAATTCTGGATGTGCTCGTGAAGGCCAAGCACGACCCGCCGTACTCCTGCACTGCAGGGGCTTGTTCCACTTGCATGGCTAAACTCATCAACGGAAAGGTCAAAATGGATGCCTGCTACGCACTGGATGACGAGGAAGTTAAAGCTGGTTATATCCTCACCTGTCAGTCGCACCCGGAAACAGATGTGGTGGAACTGACTTACGATATGTGAACCTAAGTTTCCCTCCAGATTACCGCGCCATTACGGTTGATATACTGCCATTTTCCATCCAGAATTGTGAGTGCAAGTCTATCCCGGAATGGTGCGGCAGATTGGAAGCCGGGCGGAATGACGATCTGCCCATCCGGATTGATATAACCCCAATGGCCATTGGCACACACCTGGGCTAAACCATCGGAAAAGACCCCAGCATCTTCGAATTTGGGCATGATGCTGAGTTTACCCGCTCTGTCTATGTAGCCATACGCGCCGTTTATCTCCACCAAAGCGAGTCCCTCCCCAAAATCTCCGGCAAGATCGAACATCGGTTCCACGGCAATATGCCCCTCCTGGCTTACAAACCCATATTTCCCATCCCGAAAAGCCAATGCCATGCCGTCAAAAAATTCTCCATGGGCATGGCCTTTTACAAACTCGAACTGCGGAGGAACGGTTTCTTCTCCCGCTCGATTGCACAGTCCCCAAAGCCCATCCCGGGTTATCAGGGCAGATTGTCCTTGAAACGAACTCGCGCCATCCCATTGAGGTTCAATGCGATACACGCCTTCTTTGTCAACAAAACCCCATAATCCATCACTGCTGGCAGGGGCCAGCCCGTTGCTGAAATTGCCTGTTTGGGAAAAAATGGGGCGAATAGAAAACTGACCTTCATGGTTAAGAAAACCCGCAGCACCTTCAAAAGTGGCCGGCGCCAGACCCTCCGAAAAATCACCGATATGTTCAAATTGGGGGGTAATGACTTCGTTGCCGTGTTGATCTACAAAGCCCCAGAGTTGCGCCACCTGTACCCGCGCAAGGCCTTCCGAAAAGGATCCAACTGACCGGTAAAGGCGTTTGATATACATGCGGCCCAAAGCATCCAGCAAGGCCAGAAGACCATTGAGTCGCACGGTGGTAAAGCCGTTTTGAAACTCGCCCGCTTCCAGATATTGCGGTTCAATGACGAGTTCGCCCTCAGCATTGATAAAGCCGAAGTAGCCATTTTGCCTGATTTTGAATAGCGGTGGGTGCATTGAACGGCAAAAGTAGCGAATTCTGTTTCACTGCCCCTGCCAGTCCTCAATCTCTGCTTTTTGGCTCCTCATTACTCTGACACAATCAGGGTTGACCAAACTGATATCGCTGCACGAGTTTGCACAGATATGATGCTCCATAAGATAAATATTGGGCTCTTTTGTAGGCAACAAGGGAGAGAACTGGTGGATTATGGCATAATCATGCTCATAATCCGTATCCCCCTCATCAACATATCTATACTTGCCGGCAAGGGAATCCGGGATAACCAATCGGTAGGCCTTTTTAGGCAAGGGATATTTGAGGAGGTCCGAGTGCATAGGCTGCTCAAAATATGTGGTGCCATTCATACTAAGCGTCTCCCGCAAGCAAAGTATGGGGTCAAGTTTTGTCAGGCCTTTTCCCGTTAGGTCGTCCAGAAAGATGTTGGGTTGAGCCAGGTATTTGAAAATTGCTTTTTGGGACAACTCCATTGTTCTATCCCTGCTTTTAAACATAGAAGGAACAGCGCAAGCGGTAAGCAGCAAAAAAGAGCAGCAGATGAGAAATGCCGTTAAACGATGCATAGTTGGCTGTAGCCGAAATCAAGCAGAAAACTTGAGATGAAAAGTCATGCTGAAATAGAGTTTTAGGTGCTGGCGGCCGGCTCCGCCTTGTGCCCACTATTTGGTCGGTTATACCGACCACTGTGTCGGCAGAGCCGACGGGATAGTGGGCGCACGGCATTGGCCGTGCGCCAGCGGGGATATTCCCATAGGTTAGTATTCATCACTGGGCTTGGGCACAAACAATCTTGCGTACAGGAAATTTTCCTCAATGGCGAGACTTTATTATTTTCTCACCCGGAAGGGCCTCTTCCATTTTTTTTCTTGAAAAACCACCAAACCCGATAAAATCAATCATGTTGGTTAGCAATAAAACGTCGAGGACCGTGATTTTTTCATTTTCAACCCTAAATCTTAAATAATATCTGTTCACTGCTCTGACACAATCGGGGCTGACTAAACCGACATCGCTGCACGAGTTTGCCCAGATATGATACTCCATAAGATAAATGTTGGGTTCTTTTGTGGGCAGCAAGGGGGAGAACTGGTGGATTATGGCATAATCATGCTCATAATCCGTATTCTCCTCATCAACGTATCTATACTTGTCGGCAAGGGAATCCGGGATAACCAATCGGCAGGCCTTTTTAGGCAAGGGATATTTGAGGAGGTCCGAGCGCATAGGCTGCTCAAAATATACGGTGCCATTCATACTAAGCGTCTCCCGCAAGCAAAGTAAAGGGTCAAGTTTTGTCAGGCCTTTTCCCGTTAAGTCGTCAAGAAAGATGTTAGGTTGAGCCAAGTATTTGAAAATTGCTTTTTGAGTCAACTCCTTTGTTCTATCCCTGCTTTTAAAGATAGAAGGGGCGGCGCAAGCGGTAAGCAGCAAAAAAGAGCAGATGATGAGAAATGCCGTTAAACGATGCATAGTTGGCTGGAGATGAAATCAAGCAGAAAACTTGAGATGAAAATTGATGTTGAAAATAGAGTTCTATTGGCAATGCACAATTTCGGCATCACAATTAACAACTGGAAGATTGTTCCAGTTGTTAAACATTCCAGCCTGGAACAAAACATCAGTCAGATAATTAGAATTGCAGTTTTGAACTTGTGTTTTAAATTCTTGGTGAATCGCCCTCAACAGACGAAGCCTAGCAAAAAGAATAACCCCTTCACTTGAAGTACCTGCAGGTAAGGCATCAATTAATTGTTGTATTTGGGTTACCGCTATGTTAATTGCATTGGCGGCAAAGGCTGGACAAGATACAAGGCACGCGGTATTAGTGTTTGCGTCTGCATTGAATTTCATATTATAGGTTTGTATTTGCACCGGTGTAGAACCGGGCACATTGAACTGAAAATATGAATTTTGTAGGATCATTCCAGCGTATTGTAGGCCCGATACCACATCGGTGCGGGTCGCAAAAGTTAAAATCTGCATACACAAAGGGTTCGTGACAGATATCGGGGTGTTGGTTGGAGGTATTACGGCTTCTTCGATTCCACCGATATTGTCGTACAGGTAATTGAAATCGTCCAATGTTAGCATTGGCTGACCTGGAATCTGACTGAGCAGTACTTGCACCTGAGCCATTTCTAGGGCAAAGTCTTTCGCCCCCTCGCTGCACCCCTTGCTTTTTACAAAGTTGACGACTTGGTCATATAACGCTGGGTTATTAAGAAGATTATCTTTTTCAGCATTAGTCAGGTCAAACCAGTCGTCAAGGATTATGCTTTTTGTACACTCCGATAAGCCGCTGTTGAACGCATCAAACCACTCCCCGCTGTCAAAGGAAGAAAGGCCGCATTGATTTTTAATGTTTTCCATCAGGCCAATTGGGTGCTGAGACAGACAAAAATTATCCTTGATTAAGTCTGCCAGCATTGGAGTAAATGAGCCGTTACACTGGCCCATAATAAAAGCCTTTATCTTCTCAGCAGTTGCAAGATCCTTGTTGCTTGCATTCCAATAGATCAAAAGGTCTTCAATATTGGAAGTGCCGTACTGCGAAAACAAACACATGCCTTCCGTGCCGTTCAATCCGACTTCATTGATTAATTGGCAAAAATTCAAGTCTATTGAACTGTAGCCCTGTGGAATTTCACCGATTGATTGGATGTACTCATTGATGGCTGTACAGGTACTGATTTGATTTGAAAATTGTTGACCAAATAACCCTGAACCACCTGGTTCGTTATAGCCTTCGGGAAGGCCCCATCCGACCTCGAATCCGCCAAAAAAGAAAGAACCTGGAGGGTAGCTTATATACTCACCTGCCTCCCCGTCCCAGGTTTGCCCGCCAAAAAGCCCTCCAACACCATTCCAAAAGTTCCCCCACCAACTCCAATCCATTCCCGAACTACCCCAAGTGGGGCATTGTACGCCACCCCATAAATTGCGCCACCAGTCCCAAGGGTTTCGATCATTGGCGATCGGTCCGCCTTGGATAAATTCATTCGGAATGTCCGCAAAAGCTACCTTTCCTTTTTTTGCTGCCATTATCCTTCCGTTAAGGATCTGTACTACTTTTTCAATTGTGTCTTGTTGATTGACCAAGGCCATCATGCCTGAAAACTGGCTTGACGAATCCAGTGGAGCCCTATTGGAACTGTAGGTAGATAATGAGTCAGTTTCCCAAATTACAAAAGCACTTTGAATATTTCCAGAGGGGTCTTTATAAAAAGCAAGGTTGCCTCCATACCGAGTATCTGGGCAGGAACATGGCGTATCAACGGATGTCATGAGTATAGGGAATCCCGTGTTTGTAACAATGTAAGATTCGTCCCAAAGCGGCCTTACATAAAGAGGCAGCCGTTCCCCTGAGCGATCGCTGTTCCCATCGGTTTTAAACTGCTCCATTACCTCCTCAAGTGTTATGGTTCGGTCTGTGGGATCTGTATTGGGCTTTTCGGTCAAGAAATTTTTTTGACATCCGTAGTTAAGGACAAAGAGGCAAAAAATAGTGATGATAGGCCCCAGAGTAGCCGAGCGTAGCATTTTCATAAATGAAGGATTGTGTTTTGACGGTTTACAGATGCCCGTTACCTTGCACGCTGGTGGGGATTTCCTTGGCCGTCGGGTTAAAGTATTTGGTATCGACAGCAAATATCAGTGAATAATTTAAAATTAGGCGAATTCGCCTAGGTTAAATTTTCTGCATAGGTGGAACCTCGCCGTGTGAAATACACGATGCACACGGCGGGAATGAAAGCCTTCGGAAAGCGACTTAGGGAACTGCGGAAAGCGAAAAATCTTTCCCAAGAAGCTTTGGCATGGAAAGCTGATTCTGAGCTAAGCCAAATAAGCCGGATGGAACGCGGTATCGTAAATGCCGGGTTGAGCCAAATTTTCAAAATTGCCGAAGCACTAGAAGTGCCTGCGAAAGAACTTTTCGATTTTGAATTGGGGGAGGACTAATCACTCACACAAGCAAAAAATTCCTCCTCACTGCCCCAGCCACTCCCAAAATCCTGCTTTTTGCGCACCAATACCGCAATAGGATCGCCGTTTCTCATTTTCAAATACCCGCCCTCAGTGATGAAACTGGAAGACAAGCCGCTCGCCGCTGTCATCCAACATCTGTAAAAATGACAGGCATAAGCGCGCCCCATTAAAATACCTTTGCGCCCGAAATGATGTCAACTATTCAGCTACTTTAAATTTCATGTCTGACCAAATTCAGCTTAACACCATCGAAGAAGCCATCGCCGAAATCCGCGCAGGGCGTGTAATCATTGTCGTAGACGACGAAGACCGCGAGAATGAGGGCGATTTTATATGTGCCGCAGAGACCATCACGCCAGAGATCATCAATTTTATGGCCACCCACGGGCGCGGCCTTATCTGCACCCCGCTCGAAGAAAAACGCGCCGACGAACTGGGTCTCGATCTTATGGTGAATAGCAATACTGCCCTGCACGAAACCGCTTTCACCGTGTCCATTGACCTTATTGGGCAAGATTGCAGTACTGGAATTTCTGCTTACGACCGCGCCACCGGAAACCGCTGGCTCACCAATCCGGCAGCAAAACCCAGCGATTACGCCCGACCAGGCCATATCTTCCCACTCCGCGCCAAGACCGGAGGGGTGCTGCGCCGTACGGGCCATACAGAAGCCGCGGTGGATCTGGCACGGCTGGCAGGGCTGGCGCCCGTGGGCGTGCTGGTCGAAATCTTAAACGCCGATGGATCTATGGCACGCCTCCCACAATTGGCGGAAGTGGCAAAAGCCCATGCCCTGAAAATTATTTCGATCGATGATCTGGTTGCTTACAGAATGCGCACGGAGCGTCTGGTTCGCAAGGATATGGAGGTGCCCATGAAAACGATCCATGGTGATTTTCAAGCAATTGTCTTCACCGATATTGCCAGCAATGATACACATCTGGTACTAAAAAAAGGCAGCTGGGAGGAAGACGAGCCAGTGCTGGTACGGGTGCATTCCTGGTCCGAAACAGGCGGTATACTGGGCTCGATTTTGTCCGACTACGGCACCCAGATCGCTACGGCCTTGAAAGCCATTCAGGAGGCTGAAAAAGGCGCTTTTGTTTATCTTCGACAAGGGGACAAGGCCAATTTGCTGGCAAAGCTACAGCACTACAAACAACTGGTGGAGGAAGGAAATACCGACCGTTTTGAACTCCATACGGCCATCGGGAAAAAGGATTTTGGCGTAGGTGCGCAAATTCTTCGCGAACTCGACATCAGTAAGATCCGATTGTTGACCAACCATCCAAAACCTCGGACGGGTTTTATTGGTTATGGACTGGAGATTGTGGAAAACATCAAATTGTAGCCTCGAAATATCCAGTTTCGCCCACAATCCAACCTCGATTACTACTTTTGCACCTATTTTTTTATGAAAGAAGAAAACGTCGTCACGCCTTACGGCTCCAACGCAGGTAAAAAAGCCGAGGTGGAGCAAATGTTCGACCGCATTGCACCCAGGTACGACCTGCTCAACCGGGTGCTCTCGCTGGGCATAGACGTATGGTGGCGAAAACGCGCTATTGCTTATCTGAAGCCGGCTCAACCCAGAGAGATTCTGGATGTGGCTACCGGAACGGCAGATGTGGCGATTTTACTGGCGAAAATTTTGAAGCCCCAGAAGGTGGTCGGCATAGATATTGCCAATCAAATGCTGGAACTCGGTCGGGGGAAAATTGCAGAACAGGGGTTGTCCGATATTATCAGTCTTGAAACGGGCGATTCTGAACAACTGCGTTTCGAAAATGATTCTTTTGACGCAGTGACGGTGGCTTTTGGCGTGCGAAATTTTGAAAATCTGGAAAAAGGCCTCGCTGAAATGCACCGTGTGATGCGCCCCGGTGGCCGGCTGGTGATCCTGGAATTCTCAAAACCACACATTTTTCCCATCAAACAACTCTCTAACACCTACTTCAAATACGTTTTACCCCTCATCGGGCGTTTGACCAGCCGCGACATGCGGGCCTATACCTATCTCTTTGAAAGTGTGCAGGTTTTCCCCGAAGGCAACCAATTCACGGATATATTAACCAAAACCGGATTTCAAGACCCTATATGCGAACGACTAACACTTGGAATATGCTCCATTTACACTGCCACAAAACAGTAGCAGTAACAGCAGCAGTAGCAGTAGGCAGTAGGCAGAATGCTCTGCGCATGGCTTTTGTGCTTGTCTGCCTGTTGCTTCTGCAACTGCCCACTGCATTTGCCCAATTCAATCAGGGTAAGAACCTGAATTATCTCGATTTTCAGCAAAAAAACTACTATTTCGGTATCACGCTTGGCTATAACGCCAGCGATTACCGCATTTACCACTCAAAGGATTTTATCCGAAACGACTCCTTCGCGCGGGCAGAATCCGTAACAGGACCTGGCTTCAACCTGGGTATTGTGTCGAACCTGAAAGTGGGCGAATATTTTGATATCCGATTTTTGCCTACCCTGTCGTTTACGGAGCACACCATCAAATATTCCCCTGCAGGCCAAAATGGTCGCGTCGTCAGCAGACCCATTGAGTCGGTTTTGGTGGAGTTGCCGTTTCATGTACGCTACAAATCAGCGCCATACCACGATTTTCGCCTTTTTGTGATCGGTGGTGTTAAATATTCATTCGACGTTGCGAGCGATTCCCGCACCCGTCAGGCTTCCGGACTGGTGAAAATTGCCCCCACGGATTTTCAGGTGGAATACGGCGCAGGCGTTCAGTTTTTCTTCCCTTATTTCATTTTTTCACCGGAGTTTAAAGTGTCCCAAGGCTTGAACAATGTGCTGATCTTCAACGACCGTTTACAGCAAAGTACCGTGCTGGAAAAAGTGTTGAGCCGCACTTTTACCATCTCACTGCACTTCGAGGGATAAGTTCTGGTGACAATTGATTGGAGCCACTCAAAATACCAATCGGCTTACCAAATTCCGCCCCGTCATTTCTGCCCCTTTTGGAATACCCATCAAGTCAAGTAAAGTAGGCGCTATATCCGCCAAACGGCCATCCTTAAGTTGCTCACTGCCTTTCAAATACGGGCTGACCAGAATACAGGGCACCGGATTCTTCGTGTGGGCAGTATTGGGCGTCCCATCCTCATTGATCAAATAATCAGAGTTGCCATGATCGGCGATAATAACACATGCGTACCCATATTCAAGCGCAAGGGGAATGATACGGCTTAGGCATCCGTCCACCGTTTCGGCGGCTTTCATGGCCGCGCTGAACACGCCCGTGTGGCCTACCATGTCGGTATTGGCAAAATTCAGACAGATAAAATCAGGTGCATTGAATTGAATATCAGCCATTATTGCTTGCGTGATCCCCTCTGCGCTCATTTCTGGTTGAAGATCGTAAGTCGCCACTTTAGCCGAAGGGATCATGATACGCCGCTCTCCAACAAAAGGATCTTCCCGCCCGCCGGAAAAGAAAAATGTGACGTGCGGGTACTTCTCGGTTTCCGCAATGCGAACCTGTGTTTTCCCGGCGCGCTCCAACACCTCACCCAGGGTCATGCGCACATCGTCTTTTTCGAACATCACGTGGACGTTTTTAAAGTCGTGGTCGTAGCGGGTCATCGTAACATAGTAGAGGGGCAAAGTTTTCATTCCAAAATCCGGAATGTCCTGCTGGGTCAGCACCTCCGTGATCTCGCGGCAACGATCCGTCCGGAAATTGAAACAAACGACGACATCGCCTGGCTGGATAGTAGAGGGCGGATTTTCCACTACATTGTCCTTGTCCAAGGTCCAATGTCTACGGTCCAAAGTCCTCCGCATTGGCTTTAGAAACTCATCGCTTACGCCTTCCTCGTAACTTTTCCGAATGGCTGTTGGGAAATCCTCAACTTCCTCCCCTACTCCATTAACCAGCAGATCATAGGCAAGTTTGACGCGTTCCCAGCGTTTATCCCGGTCCATGGCGTAGTAGCGACCAATAACGGTAGCCAGTTCAATGGGTTTACCCGACGAAGCTTTTGCGTTTGTGGAACCTGCGCTAGGATGAGCGGAGTAGGGTTGATTTTCAATATGTTGAAGCAAATTTTCAATGAATACTATACCGCTTTTTGGGTCGCAATCACGCCCGTCTGTAAAAGCGTGTATCAATACCTTCGGACAGCCTTGCTCTGTTGCAATATCACACATTGCCTTCAAATGCTCAATATGGGAGTGTACGCCGCCATTACTCACCAGGCCCATGTAATGCACCGTTTTGCCGTTGGTTTTGGCATATCTAAGCGCTTTCAGCAAGGTTTCGTTTTGATGCAATTCGCGCTCCCGCACGGCTTTATTGATACGGGCAAGCTCTTGCCAGATAATCCGCCCGGCGCCAATGTTGAGGTGGCCAACTTCGGAGTTTCCCATTTGTCCATCGGGCAAACCCACCTCTTCCCCATGCGTGACTAGGGTGCTGTGCGGGTAATTTGCCCAAAGGCTATCGAAATAGGGCGTATTGGCTTGAAAAATAGCATCGGCCTCCGGTTTTTGACCTATACCCCAGCCGTCGAGTATGAGTAGGAATGCTTTGTGCGTCATTATTTATTTTTTGAATCCATCAGAATCGTAACGGGACCATCATTCAGCAAAGATACTTTCATATCTGCGCCAAATTCTCCTGTTTGCACAGGTCTGTTGGATTCCTTTCGAAGGGTTTCGACAAATTTTTCGTACAGTGGAATGGCCGTTTCCGGCCTGGCCGAACGGATGAAGGAAGGTCGGTTGCCTTTTTTTGTACTGGCAAAAAGGGTAAACTGACTCACAACGATCATCTCCCCCTCAATATCCTGTATGGAAAGGTTCATCAGGCCCGCTTCATCGGACAATATTCGAAGTGCAGCAATTTTCTTGCAGAGCCAAAGGATATCCTCCTCCGTATCGTCGTGTTCAATGCCCAATAGAATGAGCAGACCCAGGCTTATAATTGCTTTTTCAGTGCCTTCAATGGTGACAGATGCCTGGGAAACGCGTTGGATGACGGTGCGCATGATAGAGTCCGGGGATTTTTTCCGGCAAAAATATCAAGTCTTCGCACCTTTGGGCGGAACGAAGTACAAATCCGTCGTTCTACCTAAAAATTTTATCTGATATCTGTGGCGCGCAAAAACAAACTCAAAAAATTCGCCGAAGTACTCTCATTCCCAAATGTTTATGAGTGCTACAACATACAACAACCCCAACTTGTCGGGGCAGGCATGGTACCTGTGGATCTGAAAGGGAAATGGGCCAGAGAACATTTTATGAATGAAAACCCAATAACGCTTGAGCTCGCCTGTGGCGGCGGCGAATATGCGGTGGGCCTGGCACAGAATTTCCCCGATCGCAATTTTATTGGCGTAGATGTGAAGGGTAACCGGCTCTGGAAAGGCGCAAAAACTGCTTTGGAAGCCGGTCTTAACAATGTTGCTTTTTTGCGCACCCGAATTGAGATCATTGATCATTTCTTTGCGCCTGGCGAAGTGGCCGAAATCTGGATCACTTTTCCCGATCCTTTTCCACGCTCCAGCAAAGAGAATCGCCGTCTCACCTCAGCTTATTTTCTCGAAAAATACAGGCAGATCCTTAAGCCGGGAGGACTGATACACCTGAAGCACGACGATCTTGATTTCTATCAATTTACGCTCGATACCATAGATCAGGATGAGCGTAACACCCTGATCTCCAAAAATGAAGACATTTACGCTGCTCCGCTGCCCTTTCCCGAATTGAGCATCCAGACGCTTTATGAGTCTTTCCACCTGGCGGCGGGAAAAACGATCAAGTATGTGCGCTTTCAGATTTCCTGAAAAAATAAGAATACCCCTAAAATGACATGAGCCACCCCCAAAAACTCGGGGATGGCTCATGTTTTATATTGAAGATCAATCAATTACTTCTTTGCTACCAAAGATACTTGAAGATCGAATTCGTCGTAGATGGTCTTGTCACCCAAGCCGTCAAAGAAAGAACCTGACCCGTACTTCACATTGTATTCAGAGCGGTCAATGGTGATTTTGCCTGCTGCATTTACCATGCCATTGGCTTCAGAGAAATTCGCAAAGAATTTTACTTCCTTGGTGGTGCCTTTAAGCGTAAGGTTACCTAGGATTTTGTAGTTGCCTTTCGTGTCTTGTGCAATTGCCTTCGTGATAACAAACGTAGCCGTTGGGTAGCTGCTCACACCAAAAAAGTCGTCGCTTTTCAGGTGAGTGACGAGCTTGGCGGCATATTCGCCTTCCTGGTCTGTGTTGGTAATACTGGTCATGTCAATATCGAAAGAACCGCCGGTCAGCATGCCGCCATCCGTTGTAACTGCGCCGTTTTTAATTTTTACGGTGCCCGTGTGTTTGCCCGTCACTTTATAGCCTGTCCATACGCCTACACTGGCATTCGTGTCAACTTTGTAGGTGGTTGGAACTTTCGCGGCCATTACCAGCAGCGCCAAAAGGGGGAGGAAAAGAAGTTTCTTCATGTTAGAAAAAAAATTAGGAATGATGAAAATTTGAATCGAGATCAATAGAACGCAAAGACAAGAAAGATGTTCAGATGGTTGGTGTTAAAACACTTAATTTAACGACGAATTAACAGCCATTCGGAAATTTTCAAAACATAATTTTTTTTTTCGGTAAGGAATTTTACCTTTGCGCCTCTAAATTTTGAGCGTATTCAAATTTCGATACAATGAAAGAGTTGGAAGCCATACAGTTCGTACATCAGCAGATGCTGACAGCGCCGAAATTCCCTGAATTCAAAACGGGTGATACCGTAGTTGTTACCTATAAGATCGTGGAAGGTGACAAAACCCGCGAGCAAGACTATCGCGGAGATGTGATCCAGATCAGCGGTCACGGTCTTACCAAAACCTTTACCGTCCGTAAGATCTCTCACGGCGTTGGTGTAGAGCGGATTTTTTCTTTCTCTAACCCCAATGTTGCTCAAGTACAAGTGGTTAAGCGTGGCCGTGTACGTCGCGCCCGCCTCTTCTACCTGCGCGGACTAGTGGGCAAAAAAGCCCGTATCAAAGAATTGAAGAAAAGCGTGGCGCATTAATCTGCCAAACTTCTTTATACTTTATGCCAAGCGGGGCTGCCACAGTATGTGGCGGCCCCGCTTGTTTATGCATTTTTTATACCGTCCCGGACTTACCTTTTATTGGTGAATTTCTTTTCGTACGACTCCCATGGGGTCTTTTTATGGCTGTCAGATCCAAAATAGTTAATAATGGCCTCCATTTTTGCCGCATCCTGATAGCCCGGCACCGGTTGAATGAGCTGTTGGCTTTCATCTAAAAACACGACTGTCGGAAAAGACAATCGATTGTTGAGCCACAAAGCGGCCAATTCATGGTAGCCACGGGCGCCGTTTTTCTTGAACTTATAGGTTTTGTCCTTGAACACAATGTCCTTCTCTTGCTCGGCATTGAACTTAACCGGATAGAAGTGCTCATTTAAATAATTCGCAATGGTAGCATCCACAAAAGTGGTAGAGTCCATGTGTTTGCACCAGCCGCACCAATCCGTGTACATATCCACGAAGATCTTTCGCTTTTCTGTCTTGCTTTTTTCCAACGCCTGTTCCAGGGTCATCCAGTTCACGGTACCCCGTTCGGAGGATTTCAGTGGAGCGACTTTTTTTGTGGAACCCGCTACGCCACTTTTTGCAGTCGTAGCATTGGTCGGAGGAGCGTAAGTAGCAGGACGATTGACTTTTGCGTTTGAAGGACGAGCCGCGCGGTCTTGAGCTGTTCGGTTAGTGGTGGAGTTGCCGTATGTAGTGGTTGGACTGATCGAACGGTTTTGCGAAACCTGCGGCGTGGCACTGCGATCACTGCCCTGAACTGAGGCTGGATCTGTCTTGGCTGCCTTAGACGCAGTTGTGCTCGGCGCACGCGTAGTCTGTGGAGCAGTATTGCTTCCATTGCGGTCTTTCGTGTCTTGGGCGAAAATCACCGGGACAGAGAGGCTGGCAAGTATGAATACTAAAAGGAGTCTGCTCATTAGACGATTTTGTAAGTTTGGGTCAGACGATTCTTGAACAAAAGTAGCATCTCTGAAACTGAAAAACCTACAAGCGTCACCCCCTACCGGGGTACTTTAAAAGAACTTTAAGGAAAACACAACTCCTTCATTAAAGGGCCGGTTTGGGAAGGCTTAGTTTTAACTGTTCTATCCTTCGTTTATCGGCAATGGTAACAGAAAGCAAAAAACCGTTCCAGGCTACTTCTGTTCCAATTAAAGGGATGTCGCCGCGTAATTCAAGGGCAAGTCCCGCAAGTGTATCAGAAGTGCCACGCACGACATCAAAGGTGCCGGGAGCAAGGCCTGAAAGTCGGCACACATCGTTCAGAAGTGTCTGGCCTTCAAAGAGATAGTTGTAATCGTCGATCTTTCGGTAGCGGATCTCACTTTCTTCATCAAACTCGTCACGGATATCGCCCGTTACTTCCTCTAGGATATCTTCCATGGTGACAATCCCGGAGATACCGCCATATTCATCTACGACCGCCGCCATGTGCATCCTTTGCTGCTTGAATTCCTGAAGCAGTTCGCTGCCGCGCTTTGCTTCCGGAACCATGAGCACATTGGTCCGGATAAGCGGCTGCCACTCGAATGAGTCTTCGTGGTCCAGATGTGGGACCAGATCCTTCACATAAAGGATACCTGTGATATTATCCAGGACTTCATCGTAAACGGGCAAGCGCGAAAACTCCGATTGACGCACTACCTCGAGTAATTCCTGAAATCCGGTTTTAAAATCTACCGACACCACTTTGGAACGTGGCTGCATTACCTGCTTCACCGTAACATCGCCAAACTGGACGATACTTTTGAGCAATTCCAGTTCGCGTTTTTCACTGGCCGCACTGGTAATATCCGTGCTGTTGGCTACGGGTTCTTTGCCTTCCCCAGTAGTTTCTTTATTGTTTTCTTTTTGGGTAAAAACCTTGAAAACGGTCTTCCAGAATAAGGCAACCCACCACAAACGTTTTAAAATAAGCGCAGAACGTCCCGAGTAGTTTTCTTGAAAATCAATCTTTTGCAGTCCCCAAACAACAAGCGAAAGGACAAGCGCTAAAATTATACCGGTGAGCCCCCACACAAGATTTGGAGAAAAACCACTCATTTCAGTGATCTGATAAAGCCAATCGTTGATTATTGGCGATCTCATTACTAACACCGCCGTTATTACCCCCGCCAACGATAGCAGCAGTATCCGAGCCAGCAACAAAGCGGCCAGGGTTGGTCTGATCTCGATACTCAGGGAGGAGGCTTGACGAGCGGCACGACCATCTTCTCCCCGCAACACATCGGCATCGTGCGCTGAAACACCTACCAATGCACGTTCGACCAGAAGGCAGAGGAAATATAACAGGAATATGAAAAGGAGCCAGCCCATAGTTTTGGTTGAAGGCGGTCTAGAATATTGATGAAAGTTTATAGGGTTTATAAAGGTTTATTTTTGCACCCAAAAAATCGCAAACTCTTGCCTTTCCAAGTGGTAATGATCAACCCTTATCAACCCTATAAACGATCATCAACTAATTGACGGCTTGCCTCAATTTAGAACGGCAAATCGTCGCCTTCGGAAGCCGGTGGAGCATCCACAGGCATAGAGGAAGGCGCACCCGCTAATTCGGCGCCACGGTTGCCTGGCATAACAGCAGGTTCGCTGTTTGGAAAACGGCTTTCAAAACCATTGCTTCCGCCTTCGCGCTTGTCGAGCAACCGGAAGGTGTTGGCCACGATGTCGGTCAGGTTTTTCTCTACACCTTCTTTATCGGTGTATTTGCGATACGAGATCTTGCCTTCAACGTACACCGTGCTTCCTTTTTTCAACATTTTAGCGCGTTCGGCGAGGTCTCGCCACACTACAACGTTATGCCATTCTGTTAGGCTCTGCCAGTTGCCATCTTTGTCTTTGTAGTTTTCATTGGTGGCAACAGAAAAGCGGCCCACCGGGGTGCCGTTTTCCAAGGTGCGAATGTCGGGATCACCACCGAGGTGACCGACGAGGGTTACTTTGTTAATCATAAGCTTTGAAAATTGTTTAAACGTGATTTGAATGAAAAGTTCAATTCAAAGTTAGCACAATGTTTTGTAAATAACAATCAATCACCCTTGGAAATGCAATATTTTTTTTCAATTCTTTTCGGGAAATACGCTCACAACCTTCAAAAAGCGGGTTCTGGAAAATTTCGTCGGGAATATCATCCGGCAAATCTATTTCAAAAAAAACAGCCGTAACCGCCTGATGGGTCAGTAATTGGCGGAAGGGTATAGATTCCCGAACGACCGAAGCGCCAAAATCAGCGCCCTGCACCGGACCATCTGTCTGTGGGAATTCCCAAAGCCCACGCCAAATGTCCTTTCCGCTGCGCTTCCGCACATACACATGTCCCTGATGATTGAAAACCAGATAGTGGAATAGACGGTTCTTTTTGACCAAACCTTTTGATTTCAAAGGCAACTCAGACACCTTATCCATTCTATAGGCCTGACATTCGGACCAAAGGGGACAATCCGGGCAGCGCGCTTGTTTTGGTGTGCAACAGGTTGCCCCAAAATCCATCATCGCCTGGTTGTGCGCAGCAGGAAAATCCGGATTCAGCAGATTTTGAGCGAGTGCGGCAAATAGTTTTTGCGCAGCAGGGGTATCCGTAGACGTCTCAATGCCGAAAAATCGAGCCAGCACCCGGTAAACATTGCCATCCAAAACAGCGTGGGGAAGGCCATACGCGAAAGATGCAATGGCTGAAGCGGTGTAGGCGCCTACCCCTTTTAGCCTCCGGATACCTTCATAAGTGTTGGGGAAAATACCGCCGAGTTCATCAGCAATGAATTTGGCGGCAGCATGGAGGTTGCGGGCGCGGGTGTAATAGCCGAGGCCCTCCCAAAGTTTCATCACCTCGTCTTCAGGAGCATCGGCGAGTTGTTGTACGCGGGGATATTTTGCCACAAACTTTTGATAATATGGCAAGCCCTGCTCCACACGGGTCTGCTGCAAAATGATCTCAGAAAGCCAGATCTTGTAAGGATCCGTTTCGCCTTTCCAGGGCATTGGCCGGGGATTTTCCAGCGACCAGTCCAGTAAATTTTTTCGAAAAAAGGCAACCAGCCTATCATCAGGAGGCGCTATCGTGTTAAGCATAAGTGGATACAAGGTCCTGTAAATCTTCCAGATACCGCCGTTTTACGGGTTCTCGCAAAGCCTTATTGGTACGGGTATGGAATCGATGGGCGGTTAAAAAACTAACCTGAAGTCGATTCCATGTTTGCGCATCGCCAATAAGCTGATAAGACTGAAGTTCTTCAAAAAGGGTGCTGCCTATAGCAAAAAAATCATCCCGTCCGAGGTAATCAAGATCGGCATCACAAAGGATCTCTTCGAGGAGTGTGCCGGGCGATTGTGGTATTTTGGTGGCCATGATCATACCGCAAATACACTCGATGTCGGTCGTTTTGTATCCAAATTCAGGCAAAAACTCCCGTACCAAAACACAGCCTTCGGTCTCATGGCCGGCATGTTTGTTTTTGATAAAACCTGCGTCGTGAAAAAGGGCCGCTGTTTTTACCAACACCCGCTCATGATCACTCACCCCCTCGCTTTCGCAGAGTTCCGACGCCATTTTTAGCACATCAAGGGTATGATGCAGTCCGTGGTAAACCAAACGGTCAGAGAGCTCTGCGCGGAGTTTTGCAAGTATGAATTGTTTGGCGGCGCGGTAATCCATGTGTGGGTAGACAGTCGTCGATCGGGTCTCTAGAATTGGAGAAACGCAGCCTGCCTGAAATTGTTGGTCGGAGCGCGTCCCAAAAATGCGGGTTTTCTCAAAACTTGTTGGATTCCCGCAAAATTATTTTCCCGGAGCAGCCAATTTTGTGCCGAAATGGAATTTAGCCTGATACTTTTGAAGACCTTTACGTCAGAGTGCGGCCTTCACAATTATGCTTTAAATACTTGCTCAGGCACATTCTGTGGAACCAGTTTCCAATTCCTTTAACCATCAATATAAGTTTCTGATTATGAACTTAATGGACATCCTGCAAGGCCAACTCTCCGATGAAATGGTCGGCCAACTATCCGAACACATCGGTGCAGAACCTCAACAAACCGCTCAGGCAGCAAACGGCATTTTTGCAACCCTTTTGGGCGGTCTTGCCAACAACGCAAGCTCTGAAGGCGGCCTTTCTTCACTTGCCAGTGCGCTCGATCGCGACCACGATGGTTCTATACTCGACGACCTGGCAGGCATGGTTGGCGGAATGCTCCAGGGGGGTGGTCAGGAATCTCGCGCGACCAACGGCCAGGGAATGCTCAATCACATCCTTGGCGACCGTCAGGAAGTAGCCGCAGAGCAAATAGGGCAGTCTTCCGGCCTGAGCGCTGGACAAATAATGAAATTGCTGCCCATTCTTGCCCCCATTGTAATGAGTGTGTTGGGCAAAACAAAAAATTCTGGCGGCCTTGATCTGGGTAGCCTTGCCAATGTGCTTATGGGCGGCGCGCAACAAGCGCAGCAACAAAGTGGCATGGGCGATCTGCTGGGCAATATCCTCGGTTCGGTACTCGGCGGTGGAAAACAACAGCAGCAACCACAACAACAGCAAGGTGGCGGCTTACTCGGTGGGTTACTGGGTGGGATTTTTGGGAAAAGATAATTTCTGCAAATTAGACTGACTGATCATATAGGCGCGGGCCTCGCATGTTGCGAGGCCCGCGTTATTTTTACTAATGTCTGATCAATAATGCACGTTCACCTCGCCACCACCAACTTCCGCACCCCAATTCCTTTATCCGTCAAGACCTGCAGCAAATAAACGCCTGCCGGCAAGGCCCCAGTTTCAATGTCAAAATTGGAATCCAACAGCGTTTTCTCCCACACTTTTTTCCCAAAAACATCGAACAGCAACGCTTGCTGAGGATTTGCACCGCTCACGCTGACATGGGCCAGGGAATTTGCTGGATTGGGTGATATTTCCAGTTGAACCGACTGCTTGCCAGGTTCAGATGTTTTGCTGGTGAAGTTGGCCAAAAGACAATAGGTGTCCGTACAAGTCCCTGCGAAGTTGCTGATCTCCAGACAGATCTGGTAAATGCCCGGCGCAGGATAGGTATGGCTCAGGGTGTCAAAAACGCCCGGATGCAAGGGAGACCCATCTCCAAAATTCAGGCTGGATGCCTCGGCATTGAGCGACAGGTTTGTAAGCTGAACGGTGTTGCCCGGCAAAATTTCTACTTCAAATAAGGCTTTGCACTCCGGGTTTGCACAGCATATTCCTTTGGTCCAGGAGGTAACGCCGCCATAATTAATGGCATAGCACTCATTGTCATACGTCACGTCATCGCAGCCGCATACTGGGGCGTATATTTCGATGCAAATGGCGGAAGAGTCGATCCAGTCTTGATTTACACAAGCATCGGGACAAATTCCGGGCGTCCAAGCGGTAATTCCACTGTAGTTATACGCCACGCATTCATTGGAGTAAGTGATTCCGTCGCAGCCGCAAACGGGGTCGTACACGGCGGGACAAAGCATATTCGGGTCGATCACCGTGGGGTCAATACAGGTTTGCCCGGCCACCATGATTGTTTTGCAAACGGTGCTGCCGCATTGTGTTCCGTCTTCTAAAAGTCCTGAGACAGTCAGGCAAACCTCATATTCGCCCGGAAACAGGAAGTTGAGGGTGGGTGATTCTTCCATGGAGGTTTGGCCATTCCCAAAATCCCAAAACCAACCGTTGATGGTACCACCAGGAAAAATCGATTCCTCCTGAAAAGTCCAGACGGTAGAAGAACCACCCGTGTTTTCCCCAATAAAATCAACGAACAGGCTGTTGCAAATGCTCCCACAAACCCCTGGAGTCCAGGAACTTACCCCGCCGTAATTATAGGCAGAGCAGGCATTGTCGTAGGTAACCCCATCGCAGCCACATACCGGGATAAAGGCCAGCGGACAAGGTGTCGTGGAGTCGATCTGGGCGGGCTCCACACACAGCGCGGTGACTTCTATAGCCCGGCAAACCGTACAGGTCTCGGGACTGAAGTCGCCGGTCGGGTAGGTGGCGCACAAGGTATGGATGCCTG
>JAUSMG010000317.1 GCA_030645295.1 Saprospiraceae bacterium
TCCACCAGGCTCCGAAGGTTGCCAATGCGATCAGGATTACAATGGGCACAAAAACAGCCGCGATACGGTCCACCAGTTTTTGTACCGGCGCTTTGGAGCCTTGCGCTTCGCCCACCATTCGAATGATTTGGGCCAACAGCGTGTCACCGCCCACTTTTTCGGCTACAAATTGGAAACTGCCTTTCTGGTTGATGGTGCCCGCCAGGACACGATCACCTTTGACCTTGGCAACCGGGACTGGTTCTCCGCTGAGCATACTTTCATCCACATACGAACTGCCTGATTGAACGATTCCGTCTACAGGAACTTTTTCTCCCGGTTTTACCAGTAGCACGTTTCCGATAACAACTTGTGCAACAGCAATCTCCATTGTATGGCCGCCATCGTGTATAATGGTAACAGTTTTGGGCTGTAACCCCATCAGTTTTTTAATGGCGGAGGAGGTATTGGCTTTGGCGCGTTCTTCCAGCAGTTTGCCCAGCAAAATGAAGGCTACTACGATACCTGCGGCTTCAAACCAAACGTGGGCGTGAAGACCCCGACTGTGCCAAAATTCAGGGAAAAGTGTGTTGAATACACTGAAAATGTATGCAATGCCCGTGCTAAGTGCCACCAATGTGTCCATGTTGGCGGAGCGATGGCGTGCTTGTTTCCATGCATTAACAAAAAATGACCTTCCCAGCCAGAGCACCAGTGGGGTAGACAAGGCCCACAAAACATACTCAATGTAGGGAAGATTCATAAAAAACATCCCCAAAATGCCCAGTGGAATGGCCAGCGCAACTGCCCAAATCGTGCGCTTGCGCAGGGCTTCGTAGCGGCTTTGTTGCATTTGGGCGATTTCCTCTCTTGAATCTTCCGTGTCTGTTATGATCAGGTCATAACCAATGCCTTGTATGGCTTTTTTCATCTCTGCTTCCGAGATGATTTCAGGAGTATATTCCACCTGAACGGTTTGGGTGGCAAAATTGACCGCTGCTGAAATAATGCCGGGCTGTTGAGCTAAAATGGATTCGACACTAACCGCACAAGCGGCACAGGTCATATCCGTAACGGGAAATTGTTTGCGGGTGGTAGCGTCCGAATACTGTTTCATAATACATCTTTTTTTGATGATGCAAAGTTCCTCCCAATGCGTCCCGCAAACATTACAGTTTGATGGCTAAGCGTTGCGTTTTAATGGGGGATGTAGATGATCCAGCATTTTTCGCTCGCCGGAATGACTTTGCTTAAAAATGCTGGGATTCATACCCGTAACTCTTTTGAACTGATTGCTCAGGTAGGATACGCTGCTGTAACCGAGTCGGAATGCGATTTCTGACAAGCTGAGTTCGTTGTAAACCAGCAATTCCTTTACTTTTTCCACTTTCAAAAGGATAAAATATTGCTCCATGGTAATGCCTTCCACCGCTGAGAATAATTTGGAAATGGCAGAATAGTCGCGGTGGATAGTGCTTCCGATAAACTTTACAATACTGAAATCTTCGGGCAATTCTCCGGTTTGTACCTTTTCTAGCAGCAGGGTTTTCACCTTGTCAATGAGCTGGGTGCGCTGGTCGTCCAGGAGTTCAAATCCAAGGGATTCAAGGTCGTTCCGCAGATTATTTTCCTGCGTTGGCGAAAGTGTATTGACCAGTTTTACTTCACCCAAGGTAACATGGATTGGGCTGATGCCATTCTTTTCCAGCATACTGTTTACAGCGAGAATGCATCGGTTGCAGACCATGTTTTTGATGAAGATCGTCATAGCGGGAATGTTGATTGCTATTGGTTCAAGTACATCATTTTGACTTCATACACTCCGTTCGTCACCACTTTTTCGTCCTCCGGAATTCCTTTTAAAATCAAGGTTCGGCTGCCGTCGTCTTCGCCCGTTTGCACGTAGGCCAATTCAAATTCTTCGGCAGAATGTTTAAGGAAAACAGCGGTTTTGCCATTGATTTCTGTCAGGGCGGAGTTGGGTACGGTGATTTGCCTGGTTGCGCTGTTATCCAAGGCTTTTACGGTTACAAATTCGCCAATTTTGAACTCGCCACGGGGATTGTCCATTTCGAAAAGTACCCGTTGGCTTTGGTTGCCAGGGTTCATGGTTTGTGCTTGTGAAATGAGTCTTACCTCTGCGCTTTTGTGGTCGTCGGTGGAGCAGGTCACCAGAAATTTATTCCCGGATCGGATCACGGCCACGTCCTGGTCGTACACCTGTGCTTCTACGTACACTTTGTTCAGGTTGGTCACGGTAAACAGCGTTTGTCCTGCCATCACTTCCGCACCCGGTGTGAGGGTGAATATACCGATCACCCCACCTATGGGCGCGACCAAAGAGATCGTGCGGCTATTGGCCGCGGAGTTTGCCCCAACAGCCTTGTTTTCAATGGTTTGTAATTCAGCCAAAGCCTGGTTGTAATTGGCCTCAGCAGCCTGTACATCCCGTCCGGCAGCGATGTCTTCTATTCTTTTCAATCGGTCCAGTTCTCTTTTGGTCGATGCAACGCGGGCTTTCGCGGTCTCCTTTTGTACGGCCAGGCCGCTGTTGTTGCTGGCAATGCCCACTTGCTCAGAGGTCCCAATGTTTTGCTGCATTACCGCCAGTATTTGCCCGGCGCGCACCGTTTGTCCTACTGCAATATTGACCCGCGTGATCCGGCCGCCCTGAGGTGCCACCACGACTCCCAGGCCTCCCGATGCCGGAATCACCGTACCAAACATGGTGGTGGCAGATTGATAGTTGCCCACGGCGATGGGCTGGGTTAGGATTTCGAATAAAAACTGGGTTTCTTTTGGTGCAAAAACTGTTTTTCCATAACCACTGCCCCCTTCTTTGGGGCCGTGTGGCTCATCGCCATGGGCGAATGCCGGATTCAAAGTAGGGGTGGAAAACCAGGCACTTGCCAGCAATAACACAGCGGTCAATACCCGATTGCGGCGACGACCTACAAACCACATTCCGATCAAACCCAAACCTAAGCCCCCTAAAAACCACATCCAGCCGCTTGAATCCGAATGTTCAGTGCCAGCTATCGGCTCCGCCATCAGTTTTTGGCCGACTGCCACGCCTTTCAATCCAATGAGATCAGCCCCGTTGGGATGAATAACCTGAATATTGAGGGTGTAGGACTTGTTTTCTGGAAACGTGGTATGCAATTCATAGATCCCGGGTAAGAGCATTTGCACCTCGAAGGTGATTTGGGGGTTTTCAAGCGTGCTGATTTTCAATTCGGCTTTTTCAATCGGGCGATTGCTTTGGTAATCAGCAACGTAAAGCGTCAGGTGCGCCTCTTTACCTTCCATAAGTTCGGGGTAGTACAGCGTCAGTTCGTATTTGTCCGAAGCACCGTATACTGTGAAGTGATCAGCTCCGGGTTTGGCGGTAGTGGTAGCCGCTTCGTCGCCATGGGCAGCATGGGTCGTGCCATCGGCGTGGGTGTGCGCTTCCTGTGCTGACAGCAGTAAGGGCAGTAGCGCGGATAGGAAAAACAATAGACGTTTCATATTCTTTAAATTTGAATTTTTTTGATAATGACTTGAATGTCAATTTCTTGAAGGTTCAGAGTTGACAATTTTTTAATAGTGTCAAATTTATTTACCCGACAAATAACGAAGGCGCAATTGTGCAACATTCAAAGCTTGTAATTGATCCACATACTCCTGCTGAATAGCATAGGATTCATCCAAGGTCCGTAAGAAAGTGACATAATCCACTTGCCCTGCTTCGCGCATCCGCCTTGCTGCTGCGATGAGAGCGCGACTGCGGGGAAGGGCTTCACGCTCGTAGTAGCGCACGTTTGCCAAGGCCCTGGCGGCATCCGATTGGGCAAGGGCTTGTTCAAATGCAATTGCCTGAGCTTGTACCTCGACACGGGCGGCGGCGGCCTGACTTTCGGCTTTGGCCGCATGGGCTCCTGCGCGGTACTGTCCTGCCCAAAGCGGAACGCCGACGCTGGCGCGAAAACGATAGTCAATTGGTGTGCTTCGCGGCCCTTGGTTAAGGTACCCGAGCGAGAAGTTAGGCAAGGCCCGGCTTTTTGCCAAACTGATTTGCCTTTCAGCCAATTGAGCCGCCTGCTGATCGTAGACAACAGCGGGATTCTCCGAAGTACCGGGCGAGGCAGCCAATCCAACCGTATCCACACCCAGTGGCAACAGCGTTCCCAAATTGCTCAACCCGGTGAACGACGCCAATTGCTGGCGCAACACCGTCAACTTTTGTTCTTCAGCCAAACGTTCCTGATGCACCTTGCCCGCTCCGTTCTCCGCCAGTGTTTTTTGTAAAAAGTCAATCTCTCCGCCGGCGAATTGTCTGGCAGCGGTAATGCCGATGGCTTCGTACAGACTGTCGCGCATGAACCATTGACGGCTTTGGTATTCAGCCACTTGTGCTTCCAGATAAAGGGTACGTACGGTGTATCGCAAGTCGTTTTCGCTTACACGCTGTCCGGCCAGAGCCAGGGCAGTTTCAGATTTTGCTACATCCTTCTGTCTTGCGTACACTGTAGGGAACTCGAAGGATTGCAATACCCCGACGACATAAAATTCGCCGGTCGGACTTTCGGCATTTACCTCCGGGTTGGGCAGGTTGAATGCAGCTTTTTCCCCGTATTTTTTAGCCTTTACGGCAAAAGCAGAGGCCTTAGTGCTTGGGTGGTTTTGCAGGGCTGCGGATACGGCGTCTTCGGGAGTGATGGTGTTTTGCCCCGAAGCGGTATTTGCAAAACAAAATAAAAGCATTATTTTTATTAGAGATTTCATAAGCATCGTTGCTTGACGCACGAAATTCCACGAAGGGCTTCCCCTCGATCTGTGGTTTTTATGTGCGAGTATTTTTAATCAATTCACCTTCATTAATTTATGTCAATTTTACTTCACCTTACCAAACGCCCATTTGAAATGAACGAAAACGAACTGGCACAGGTCGTGATTGAAATCGGTTTTCAGATTCATCGTAAATGGGGCCCCGGGCTACTTGAAAGCGTTTACGAAACGCTAATGGTTTATCATTTAAGAGCGAATGGCTTTTTTGTGGAACAACAAAAAGAAATTCCATTTGCAGAAGATGGAGTCAAACTGTCGGCGGGTTTTCGTGCCGATCTCATTGTTGAAAAAAAACTGATCGTCGAACTAAAATCTGTTGAAAGAACTGCTCCGGTTCATAGCAAAATCTTACTGACCTATCTGCGACTTACTGGTTTGAAGTTGGGCTTGCTGATGAACTTTGGAGAAGAACTGCTGAAAAATGGGCTTAGTCGGGTAGTAAATGGATTGAGGTGATTTCGGGGTTTCACGCAACGGCGCAACGTGTTATTTCACGCAACGGCGCA
>JAUSMG010000326.1 GCA_030645295.1 Saprospiraceae bacterium
AGACGTATCGAACGACACTTTTACTTATTATATCACCAATCGTTTGCAGCCCACTTATGTCCAGCAGTTTGAAGTCTGGGACGGTGGTTGGACGCCCGGCGGCCAGAATTCTTCCTGGGAGTTTGGCACCCCGAACAAAGCTTCCATCCCCGCTGCCGCAAGTGGTCTAAATGCATGGGTAACCAGCCTTACAGGCAGTTACAATCCTTCCGAGTTTTCTTATCTTGAATCTCCGTGTTTTGATTTTTCGGAGCAGGATGAAGATCCGGCCATCGAATTTTCCCTGACCCGTGCGATGCAGGAGGAATACGACGGAAGCTGGCTGGAAATGTCGCTGGATGGTGGCCAGAACTGGGAAAAAGTAGGCGAAACAGGCGAAGGGAAAAACTGGTACACGGGGGAGATCAGCTTTCTGGGACTGGGAGATGCCTGGTCTGGCAACAGCAATGGCTGGATCACAGCCCGACACTCCCTGCCCAATGCTGCAGGCGAAAGTGAGGTGCATTTGCGCTTTGTCATGGCTACTTCGCCCTTCTTTTCCGGCGGAGGATTTGGGATCGACGATATTCATATTTTCGAGTCCTTCCCGAAAGATCTTGCGGGTCTGAGTATCAGTACACTAGGCGAATTGGAAGAATGCGGCCTTGCCAACGATCAGATCATATTCACCTTCGTCAATTTTGGCAGCCAGGCCCAAACAGGCTTTAAAGTAGGCTACAGTATCAACGGAGCTGCGCCGGTGGTGCAAAACGTGAATGGCAGTCTTGCCACCGACCAAAACCTTACCCACATTTTCAGTGTGCCTTTTGATAGCCACGATCAGGATTTTGAGATCAAATGCTGGACGATCCTTACCGGCGATCAGGAACCCGACAACGACACCCTGACCTACACAGTTAGCCATACGCCTAAGCCAGTACCAATTCAGGAGAATTTTGAGTCCTATACTGCGCCACCAACGGATTGGACCTACGATCCAACCTTTGGTTTTTTGGTAACCAATACGCACAATAATATCTCTAAAGTGCTGGCTTTCAATCTTTACAGCGGAAATCCGGAGTTTACTGCTGATATGCCGAGAATGGGGCCGATCAGTCAGGGAGATTCGCTCAGTTTCACTTACCGCATTACGAATTTCTCCACGCAAGGTCAAACGCCAACCATTCTTCAGGCAGGAAGCAAGATAGAGATCCAGGTTTCAACCGATTGTGGTGAAACGTATCAGACCATCAACAGCATTACCTCTTTTAATCACAGCCCAACAGTGCCGATGCGGACCCGAAAACTCAGCCTCGATAACTTTGCAGGACAATCCATCAAGGTTCGTTTTCATGGTATCTGGGGCGCAGGCGATTTCTGGTTCGACCTCGACAACATCAACCTGATCTCTTGTCCGTCTGCAATGGACCTGACTGCCGAGCTCACGCCGACTACGCCTGGCCTCAGCGACGGCACGGCTACGGTCAATGTTGGCATCGGAAACCCGCCGTACCAATATGAATGGAGTGACAACAGCACCGAGCAAACTGCGATTGGGCTTGCTGCCGGCGCCTATACGGTGACCGTTACCGATGCTCATGGTTGTAGTGACGTGCTCAGCATCAACCTCGGCAGCTCTTCCACAGAGGATTTGGATGGATTTGCCAGTATCTCCCTTTTTCCTAATCCTACGAGTGGCTTTGCAACCCTGCACGCTACATTTAGTCGTTCAGTAGACGCACAGATCGAAATTTTGAATCCATTGGGCCAGCGTGTATGGTATATTTCGCCTGGCGCAACGGATCAGCTTTCGCAATCGTTTGATCTGGGACCTTTTCCCGCTGGACTTTATCTGGTGCGGGTTTCTGCCGAAGGGAAGGCAATTACGCGGAAGTTGATAAAAGAGTAATACCCTTTTTAGTACAAAAACTACCATTAAAAGTCAATCGTCCAATATTATGCACTTTAAAAATTCACTCCTGTTTCTGCTCTGTTTTATTGTAGCAAACGCAGTCCTGGCCCAAAACACCTCGTTTTTCAAACCAGTTTCAACAGAAAAAGTAACCCTTGCGGAAGGCCTTGCGCAATCGGCGCTGCCCAAAAAATTTGACGCTTACCAACTGGATGAAACCGGCATAAAGGCTGTGCTGGAAACTGCCCCCTGGGAATTCACCCAGGAAGCAGCCCGTAAAAAGTGCGTGATCAGCGTCCCCTTGGCCAATGGCAAAATCGAACAATACGCGGTATGGCGCATCGCCCTGCTGGATGCCGAACTGGCCGCAGCTTATCCCGACATTCGAACTTATGCGGGCATCTCCTTGGCGGATTCGCGGCGTACCCTTCGTTTCAGTACCACCCCGCGTGGCTTTCGTGCAATGGTAAGCCAGCCCGATCTGAGTTATGCCATGGTAAAACCCGTTTTCCCCGGTCAGGCTGGCAGTTTGTACATCGCATATGACCAGGCCAATGCACCGGAGGATGGACAGACCGGCTTTCAAACCGGATTTGCATCCGATGGCTCCGTCTGGTTTGGCAAAAATGAGGAGCGTTTCTCACCACCGGCTGAAGATCGTGGGCAGGAGTTTGCACCCGTTCAACTTAAAGTTTTCCGTTTTTGTGTGGCAGCGGTCGGCGAATTTACCCAGGACCATGGCGGCACCAAGCCCCTGGCACTGGCGGCTGTGACAGAATACACCAATCTCGTGAGCGCCGCTTTCGAGCGTGATATTGCCATCCGGCTTGAACTGACCTTTGGTACACAGTATGTTATGTTCACGGATCCAAACACCGATCCATATCCGGTACAGGCAAACGATGCTTGTATGGCAGCGAACCCAGCGGTGCTCAACCAATATACCAATGTCAACTCCTACGATGTGGGTCACGTATTGATCCGTGGCGGGGGTGGCGTGGCAGGCGGAATTGCCTGTCTGGATAGTAAAGGCCGCGGCTGTTCTGCCGGAAGTCTGTCTGCTCCAAACGACTATGGCGATCGCTTTCTATTCGTGATCGGTCAGGAAGTCGGTCACCAGTTGAGCGGGGGACACACCTGGAATTATTGCGGCGCTCCCGGCAATGATCAACGGAGGGAGTTAACTGCTTTTGAGCCGGGTAGCGGAAGTACCATCCTGTCTTATGCGGGTTGTGACCCCGGACAAATCACCCCGAATGGCGATCTTTACTATCATGCAGGCAGTATTGAGGAAATCAAAACCTTTGCAACGTTTGCTACCTGTGGCGCCTGGATACAGACCACAAACAATGCCCCGATCGTTACCCTGCCGTATCAGGACAATTTTACGATCCCGATCTTAACGCCTTTTGAACTCACCGGTTCGGCAACTGACCTCGATGGCGATGCCCTTACCTATTCCTGGGAAGGCATGGATGCAGGTCCGGAAACGCCGCTTGGCGAACCTCAAGGTAATGCAGCCATTTTCAGAAGTTGGCCCGCCCTAGATGTTCCAAACCGTTATTTCCCACGACTCAGTGTCATATTGAACAATGGCGTTGACTTTGCGGAACAACTCCCGGGCTACACACGCGACCTCACCTTACGCCTTACCGCCCGTGACAACAAGCCCGATGGTGGTGGCGTACACTGGGCAGATGTGGCATTCAAATCCAGCGCTTCCGCAGGGCCGTTTTTGGTCTTGTCGCCCAATACGCCAAGTGCGATCTGGCGGGTAGGCGAGCTGACACAAGTGCAGTGGGATGTGGCCAATTCAAACGCAGCGCCGGTCAATTGCAAGAAAGTCAATATTCGTTTAAGTAAAGATGGCGGTCAAACTTACCCCATCACACTGGCGGCTGGAACGGAGAACGATGGCAGTCAGTATGTACTGGTACCCAATGAATTGACCTCGCTGGCGCGTGTCCGTGTGGAAGCTGCGGACAATGTTTTCTTCGACCTTTCCAATGCCAATTTTAAAATTCAAAACCCGGTGCAGCCATCGCTGACCCTGGGGCTTTCTGCGGACGCGGCTACCGTTTGTCTCCCGGAAAATTTCAGCACGGCAATCAACTCGGCCGCTGTTTTGGGCTATAACACACCGATTGCCCTTGATCTGGTGGGCAGTTTGCCACCCGGGGCAACGGCTTCCTTCAGCACGACCAATCTTAACCCGGGCGAGAGCAGCACCTTAACGGTTGATCTCCAGTTGGTGGCTGTTCAAGGCATTTATAGCTTTACGGTGCGGGCAATCTCGGGTACGGATACCATGCTTCGCGCCGTAACGCTGCTGCTTCAACGCAACGATTTCACAGGCCTGGCGCTACAGACCCCGGCTGATGGTTCGACCAATCTCGGTCTTGCCCAAACGCTTCACTGGAGCAAGGGCCTTGACGCCGACAATTACGATATTCAATTTTCAGACAGCCCGGCATTCACCACCATTCTGGCCTCCTCCTCCAATACGACCCTGGATTCATTGAAGATCAATTTCCTATTGGAAAAAGGGAAGGCCTACTACTGGCGGGTGCGACCACGCAATGAGTGCGGTGTACATGATTGGCTGGCGCCATTTTTCTTCTCTACTTACGCGGAGAATTGCCTGAGCTTCACTGCAAACGACCTCCCTAAAAACATTTCGTCCAATGGCACCTCCACCATTGAGTCGACCATAACCGTTGTGCAGGGTGGCACCATTAGCGATATTGTAATCAGCAGTATTGAGGGCTACCACGAATATTTCAAGGATCTGGAGGCGCACCTTATCAGCCCGCAAGGCACCGATGTGTTGTTGTGGAAAGATCGTTGCAGCAATTTCAATGGCGGGTTCAATTTTGGGCTTTCGGATGCCGCGCCGGGCACTTTTGCCTGCCCTCCGCCGAACAATGGAATGATTCACAGACCACAAAGTCCGCTTGCGCCGATCATCGGGCAAAATTCTGCGGGCAACTGGACCTTGAGCGTGAAGGATAAAGTGTCTACCGGGGGCGGCAAATTGACCAATTTCAAACTTCAGTTTTGTCAATCGGTCAGTATCCAGCCACCGTACCTGGTGAACAATATTGTGATGCCTTTGCCAAGTGGCACCAATCGTGTTATTACGCCCGACTTTCTGTTGGTGGAAGACCCGAACAATGTACATGCCCAACTTATTTACACCATTCTGACCGTACCCCAACGTGGTATCCTGGAGAAGGACGGTGTGGGCGAATTGAAGCCCGGCGACCAGTTCACCCAAGCCGATATTGACGCAGGTTTCCTGCGGTTTGCCGATTACGGTTTCAGCGCAGATCCGGACGGATTCAGATTTGTCGTCACCGACGGAGAGGGTGGTTTCTTTGGCACGCCGATGTTTGTGGCCCAACCTCTGGTGGGCACACAAAACATTGATCTTAAGGAGATTGGCTTCTCCATTTTCCCTAATCCGGCGGGTAGTTCAGTCTGGGTGGCTTTTGATCAGGCTTTGGGATCGGCAGCACAAATCAGCCTTTTCAACATGGCCGGGCAATTGGTTCGCACCGAAAACATGGCCTCCGGGCAGGAGCGCTTGCAGCTTGAATTGACTGATTTGCCCAAGGGCATTTATGCCGTACGGGTGCAGACCGAGGCTGGGGCAGGTGTACGGAAATTGGTGGCAGAGTGAGGATTTTGTCTAAAATACTTTCGCCTGGACAACTATTGGAGCTTTCTCGCGTCTAATACTATTGACAAAAATGGAACACGGATGACCCGGATAAGACACGGATCTGTTTTACAAACCTCCAAAAATTCCGTGTCTTATCCGGGTCATCCGTGTTCCATTTTTGCAGCAAAGCAATCATACATGATAAACAAACTCAAATTACTACTCCTCTCCCCATTCTTCGCGCTTACGCTGCTACAGGCACAGGGCAATTACTTCGACATTGCGAAGAACATGGAGATTTTTGCAAATGCCTA
>JAUSMG010000337.1 GCA_030645295.1 Saprospiraceae bacterium
CTGCAATCCAGTCACCGATCTTACCGGAACAACTTGCATTGGCCGTGATGCTCTGGTTTGCCGGGCAGATGATGGCAGGAGCCTGATTGTCTATGATGGTCAGATAGAAACTGCAAACAGAACTACCTGAACCATCAGATAAACGCCATTCAACCTCGTACTTTCCTCTGTCGAATAATACGGTGTTATTGCCCGAGGGAGCATAGGCATTGTATGGCCCGGTAGGGTTATTGGCGGCATCGACGGTTCGATACCTGAACTCAAGGATAGAACTACCACAAACACCGCTGGTAGTAGGCAAAGCCAGGGTAACACTCGTGTTACACACGCCGGGGTCAACATTTTTCGATTGGTTGGCCGGACAGCTGATGAAGCGAAGATTAGCAGTGATGGTAACCGAGACCGAAGACATACAGCCCACAAAATCGGTTACGGTATAGATTTGGGTACCCACCGGCTGTGAAAAAGTGCCGACGCCCATGAGATACGGTTGAGTGCCCCCGGTAGCCGTAATGGTCACCGAGCCGTTTTCGCCCGGACACTGGGCATTGATATGCGTTTCAGAAACAGAGCATGTGAGTCCGGAACCTGACCCTTGTACGCCCACCGACATGGGTCCGGAACATTGCGCCGTTAATTGCGCCGCCCCGGCCAACATGGCTACCGTAAGTATCATTACTCGTAAGGAGAGTCCTTTCATTGTTTCAAAAAAAAAATTAAAGCGTTGATTATTTACAAGCCAACGCCCATGGGCGGGTAATTAGCGGGCACTCAAAAAAGAGCGCCCGCTAATCTCGCCAGCTTTCATCCTGCGTTAATGGTGTTCAAGCGTGTTATCGAACCGAGCTGTTAGGGAACCTTACATCCATTCGCGTCGGTGACGACGAAGTTGTAGGTAACGCCCCCTTTCAAATCAGAATAGATGATAAAGCCCCCTGCACCCGGAGTATTCGGAATGGCTTGGTTAGAGCCTGATGGTGTGCCGGGAGCACCGCTCGGAGTGGAGGTCCAGGTTACATTCAGGATACCAGTGCCACCAGATGCAGCGACCTTTATCTGGCCTGCGCTCAATTGACAAATATCCTGGGTTGCGTCGCAGGTACCGGCTGCGATGGCCGGTGGTGCGGTAATGGTTACAGCGGCAGAAGCGGTACAATTGTTCGCATCTTTTACCACCATGGTGTATGTGCCAGCCGTTAAGCCGTTGAATATGCCTGTTGCCTGGTAGTTGGCGCCATTGTCTTTGCTGTATTCCAATGGTGCAGTACCGCCGGAAGCAACTACCGTAATCTGACCATCGTTACTGGTTCCCTGACCAACGGCACAACTGACTTGTGCGCCGTTGTAGTTGGAGGTAACGGAGGCGGAGTTTATTACTACGGCCGCTGGCTGTGTAATTTCCAACGCAGCATTCAATACGATCACACAAGCGGCATTATCCTTGTCACGGATTTGCACGTTATAAACTCCAGGAGCAAGGGCAGTATAAGTACCTGACGCCTGCCAGGTGCTACCACCATTGATACTGTATTCATAGTTACCATAACCACCTGCCGGGTTGGAAATAGTAATCGTACCATCATTTATACCGTTGCAGGTTACGTTCGTGGACGATACAGTGGCACTTAATACATTGGGTTGTGTGATTACCAATGCAGCATTCAGGGTGATTACACACAATGGATGCGCTGCATCCCGAATCTGAACATTGTAGGTGCCGTTTGCGAGGCCAGTGAAGCTGCCAGATGTCTGCCAGTTAGTACCACCGTTAACGCTATATTCGTAGGTGCCATAGCCACCAGTTGCGCCGGTAATCGTGATCGTGCCATCGTTCGCACCATTACAAGTCACGTTTGTGGATGCAACAGTGGCATTCAGTACTGCTGGTTGAGTAATAATTAATGCTGCATTCAAGGTGTTAACGCAAGAAGGGTTTGCTGCATCACGAATTTGAACATTGTAGGTAGCGTTTGCGAGGCCAGTGAAACTGCCAGATGCCTGCCACTCAGTACCTCCATTAATGCTGTACTCATACGTCCCGGAACCACCCGTTGGGCTGGTGATTGTAATGGTACCATCATTCGAGCCATTACAAGTAACATTTGTAGATGCAACAATAGCACTCAACTCAGCAGGCTGAGTCACCGTAATTGTTCCCGTAATAGGGCCACAATTGTTTACATCCGTTACACTGTAAGGCAAATCAATACCTGCAGATACTCCTGAGAATATACCTGTTGTATTAGAAGTGCCATTAAAAGTGTAGGTATAGGCTGGGGAGCCCCCGCCCACCACAATCGTAACCGTTGCTGTGCCTCCAAAACAAGTGATCGGAGTGGTAACTGCTGCGCTGGTAAAAGTCAGGGGTAGTCCTGTGGAAGAGCCAGCCACCGTAACAGACATCGGCCCATCACAGGTCTGTGCATTCAACTGTATTGCTGAGCCAAAGGCTGCAAACACAGTAAGTAGAAGGAAAATTCTTTTAAACATAATATACTGTTGAAAGGTGAAATGGTAACCCCGAAGGGTTTTTTTTTAGTGATATTGAAATGAATTTATGTGGCAACCCGGCTTATGGCGTCTTACAGCCATTGGCGTCGGTAATGGAAAACGAGTAACTGGTGGCAGCATGCAGTCCGGTGATGGTAATGATGCCACCACTGCTTGTGATCACCTGTGGCTGTGACATTCCGTGCATGGGCGTCCAGGTAACATGGTAAGGCGCTAAACCTCCACTGGCCTGGATATCCACGGAACCATTGTTGGT
>JAUSMG010000345.1 GCA_030645295.1 Saprospiraceae bacterium
ATGATGTAAAATTTCGCACTATTCATACATCCTACATCATACATCATACATCATACATCATACATCATACATCATACATCATACATCATACATCATACATCATACATCATACATCATATTTACCATACCTGCCCCGGATACGTCCGCTGAATATGCTGCATTTCTGCGAGCATAAATCCCAGGTGTTCCGAGTGTTTTCCTTGCTTCCCGCCGCTTTGCATCCAGGCATTGGTCGGCAAGGTAAGCGTAGCTTCTTCGAGGATCTCCGCAACTTTTTTATCCCACAAGGGTTTGATTTTCAACAAGTCTGGAGCAATGCCCTGCTCAGCCATTTCGATGTCCAACGCGTCGGGCGTGGTCAATTCCCCCGTAAAAGGCCAAAGTGTATCCACCGCTGCCTGCATTTTTTGCCGGCTCAATTCTGTGCCGTCGCCAAGTCGAACCACCCACTCAGAGGAAAAACGCAAGTGATAGGTGGCTTCTTTTAAGGCTTTTTCAGCAATATCAGCCAAACGCTGGTCCGTGCTAAGGCGAAGTGCCTGAAGTTGGTAAAAATTAAAAACGTCGAAGAAAAACTGCCGGACAATGGTGTGGGCAAAATCGCCAATGGGGCGCTCCACCAGGAGACAGTTGCGAAATTGAGGCACATCGCGAAAGTAGGCCAGATCATCTTCTGAATGACCTTTGCCTTCTATTTCGCCGGCGTAAGTAAGGTACATTCGGGTTTGGCCCAGCAAGTCAAGGGCGATGTTGGTCAGGGCTATATCCTGTTCCAGAACAGGACCTTGGCCGCACCATTCGCTGAGGCGCTGGGAAAGTATGAGGGTGTTGTCGCCTAGACGGAGGAGATAATTAAACATAGTTGGCAGTGGCAGTTGGCAGTAGCAGTCGGCGGGCAAAAGTACGCGCTCTAGTCCCTTCCTAGGGATAGTTGGCACATGGATTTGACAGATTAAACGAATCAAAAAAATCTGTTTCAATCCGTTGGATCTGTTAAATCCGTGTGCCATTGTTGCAGCAAGCCGCAGTAGTAAGTTTTACCTTTGCCTTTGAAAATTTTCAACACTATGAAAATCAAGGAAAAAGAACCTGTAGGTTACCTGAAATACGAACTCAAATCGTTCGAAAAACTCCCGATCAAGATCTGGAACGAGCCATTAGAAGCCTCGCGCCACGTCGCCCGGAGCATCGCACTGGCCATCCACCAAAAACAGCAGGACGGCGAACAGATCGTGCTGGGCCTCGCCACCGGGAGCACTCCGATCAAAGTGTACGAAGAACTCGTGTGGCTGCACAAGGAGGAGGGATTGAGTTTCCAAAATGTGATCACCTTCAACCTCGACGAGTATTACCCGATGCAGAAAGAGGCGCAGCAGAGTTACTGGCGTTTCATGCACGAGTACTTTTTCGATCACATTGACATCCTTCCTGAAAACATCCATATTCCCGATGGCACCATACCGATGGAAGGGGTGGCGGCCTACTGCGAACGCTACGAAAAACTGATCGATCTTGCCGGAGGGATTGACATTCAGATACTTGGCATTGGACGCACCGGACATATCGGATTCAATGAGCCCGGCGCCTGGGAATCTTCCCCCACCCGAATGGTGCGACTCGACCACCTCACCCGGCACGATGCTGCAAAAGATTTTCAAAGCGAAGACGACGTGCCTTACCGCGCCATTACAATGGGCGTGGGCAGCATTTTCAAGGCGCGAACCGTGTACCTGCTCGCTTTTGGTCAACACAAGGCCCACATTATTCAACAAGCTATCGAAGGAGAAATTACGCACTCTGTGCCGGCCTCTTTTTTGCAAAAACATCCCAACACTAAAGTCGTTTTGGACATCAGTGCTGCGGAGGAATTGACCAAAATGAAATCGCCCTGGCTCGCAGGCATTTGCAACTGGACCGACGATCTGATTTGCAAAGCCGTCGTTTGGCTCGCCCAAAAAACAGGAAAACCTATCCTTAAACTTACAGACGAAGACTACAACGAACACGGACTCAGCGAGTTACTCATCGAAGAAGCCAACTCCTACGAACTAAACATCCGCATTTTCAATCGCCTCCAACGTACCATCACTGGTTGGCCGGGCGGCAAACCCAACGCCGATGATTCACACCGGCCTGAAAGGGCCGAGCCGGCCAAAAAGCGCGTTATTCTATTTAGCCCACACCCAGACGATGACGTAATCTCCATGGGTGGAACCTTCCAAAGACTTGTGGATCAGGGCCATGAGGTCCATGTGGCGTACCAGACTTCAGGCAATATTGCGGTGCACGATTTTGACGCACTGCGCTATGCCGAATTCATGCTGGAATTTGAGGAAACACAAAACATATTGACCGACGAAAGCCGCAAACTTTATCAAAAAGTCATCCAGTTCCTTCATACAAAAGGCGCTGCCGAGCTCGACATTCCCGAAGTACGCAGCATCAAAGCCTTAATCCGACGCGGCGAGGCTAGAGGTGGCGCCAGGTTTACAGGCTTAACCGACGACCGTATTCATTTCCTGGACATGCCCTTTTACGAAACGGGAGGCCGTCGGAAATTACCCCTTGGCGCGCTGGATATCCAAATCATCAACGAACTGATGGAAGCCATAAAACCTCATCAGGTTTACGCCGCAGGCGATATGGCCGATCCTCATGGCACACACCGGATTTGCCTGGACGCGATTTTTGAATCGTTTCTCCAGTTGGAAGATCGCGAATGGATGAAAGATTGCTGGCTCTGGCTGTACCGCGGCGCCTGGCACGAATGGGCCGTGCACGAGATCGAAATGGCGGTGCCGATGAGTCCGCATCAACTCCGTAAAAAACGACAGGCTATATTTATGCACCAAAGCCAAAAAGACCGTCCACCATTTCCCGGCGACGACAACCGGGAATTCTGGCAACGCGCTGAAGACCGCAACCGCGAAACCGCCCAGATGTACCGGGCGCTGGGCCTTGCGGAATACGAGGCAATGGAGGCGTTTGTAAGGTGGAAAGGGTGAGACCGGTGCACTTTTTCACCCGCCTCACCCATTGGGAGTACCATCCCTGGTGGCTGGCAAATATCCCGGTCTATGGCTATTGGCTTTGGTTTGCGGCGCGGTCTCGGCATTTGATCTTCTTCTCCAATGTCAACCCCGCCATCCCCCTTGGGGGCGCAATGGGCGAGTCAAAATGGGATATTCTGAAACTGTTGCCACAGGAAATTTTACCCAAAACGGTCCCCGTTCAGCCTGGAGAGGATTTTTCAAAGGTGATGACTGCCTTGGAAAGCGCGGGGATTGAGTTTCCGCTCATCGCCAAGCCCGACGTAGGTGAGCGGGGTTTTTTGGTCAAAAAGATTGAAAATCAAGAAGTTTTGCGCGAATACCTTTCGCGGTGGCCAGTGAAATTCATTTTGCAGGAGTTCCTGACGCTGCCGGTGGAAGCCTCCGTACTGTACCACATTTTTCCGGGCGAGGAGGGTGTATTTGACATTACTTCCGTTTGCGTCAAAGTATTTCTCTCCGTGCACGGCGATGGAAAGTCAAATGTTCGTCAACTGATGACTCAAAATGCCCGTTCGGCTTTCCAGATCGCACGTTTTGAGGAGGATTTTCCGGAAATTTTGAAATTGATCCCTGCTGCCGGAGAAACCGTTTTGCTGGAACCCATTGGGAATCATTCACGCGGCACTAAATTTTTAAATGGAAATCACTTGATCAGTGCTGAAATGCGCACGGCTTTTGAGCCTGTCTGCCGACAAATTTCAGGGGTGCAATATGCCCGTTTCGACTTGAAATGCGCTTCCGCAGAAGCCCTCCAGCGGGGCGAGTTCAAGGTCATGGAACTCAATGGAATACTGGGCGAACCAGCCCACATTTATGATCCGTCCCATGGGATGTTTCGGGCTTACCGCGATCTATGGCGGCACTGGAAACTGATTTTTCGGTTGCACAGGGCACAAAGGAAAAGGGGGATTCTGCCTACGCCACATGGGAAGGCTTTGCGCTTTGCGCGAGGATATTTTCGGTATAAAAAGCAATTAGAATCGTAGTGGTGGTCTTAAAATACCGGCGGCTTTAGCCGCAGGAATAGAAAGCAATTGGAATCATAGCGGCGGTCTTAAAGTACTGACAGCTTTAGCCGCAGGATTGTTATACACGACTACAGCGGCTAAAGCTGCCGCTACAAAAAAAGGCACGGGACTTTTCCCGCGCCTTAGAAATTTTCAATTCTGAGAACAATACTTACACACTTATTTATATATTTCGAAAACCGTGCCAGAAAACAGAGTTGCCACGAATTACACAAATTTCCACTAAGATAATCCCAATTCGTGTAAATTCGTGGCAAACCTACTTACTCAAAAAATCATTGTATAAAGTCTGTAGGTAAGCCTGGGCATTTACCCGGTCAACCGAATCCAGTTTGCCCTCGAAAATACGCCATTCCTTACTGCCGAATTCATAGAATCCTTTTCCGTGTGGCGTAGCCCAGCCCAATCCATTTTCGTTGGTGTAGTAGGCGAAGCCCTCCGCATATTTCTGCCATTCGGCCCCCGGGCTGCCCGGTGAGTATACTTTCATAAACAAATCCTGGCTCCAGGGAATAAACGCAAGCGCTTGAGGGGCTTTATGCATTAAACTCAAAATGGTTGCCGGGATATCATGGTGATTGCCAAAAACACCCACTTTTCTGCCTTTTCCAACAATAGGTTTCCCGAAGATAATGAGTGGGGTATGCCGCGACTCCGGTCTGTCCATCCCCAAACCACCTGGCTGCGAGGCGCCATGATCGGCCACCAGCACAAAAATTGTATTGGCATACCAGGGCTGCTGTTCCGCCGATTTAAAAAACGCCCCAATGGCGTGATCCACGAAGGCCGCGCTGTTCAGGAATTTTTCCCGGTCATTGTTGGCGGTCCATTTGCTTTGAAACGGCACGTCGTAGGGCGGGTGTAAACTCAACGTCATAGCGGTCGCGAAAAATGGCGGATGCATTTGGTTGATTTCCTGAATAGTACGCTGTAAAAGAATGCCATCATCCACTCCCCAGCGTTGTGTTTTTTCGGCGCTCGTAAAGTCTCTTTCGGAGAGAATTTTGTCAAATCGCTGGTTGGTAAGCCAGAGGCCGAGATTGGCGAAGGTCAGTTCGCCGCCGTATAGAAATAGCGTAGAATAGCCTGTATCTTTCAGTAGTTTGGGTATAGAGGGCAGTTTTGAAGCCTTGTCTTCCAGCAAGATGATGCTTTGATCGGGTTGGGCCGGGTATCCCGCCAAAATGGATATAATTCCTTGATCCGTCCGGTAACCGCTGCCGTAAATATGCTCAAATAGAATGCCTTCGCGAATGAGCCGGCTCATGTTGGAGCAAACGCCAGGTTCGCCACCCAATTCTTCAATGACCTGGGCTGTATGACTCTCTAAAATAAGAAATACCAGATTGTGTGCAGTGCTGTCTGATGGATCAAAAAATTGAAATGCAGCATTTTTGCTGCCCAGACCTGCTCCTGTAAGCGTGTTAAATTCTTTTAGGGCTACACCATCCTCCATTACGGCATAACGGTTTACCGTCGATCTGGTCTCGATCAGGCTGTGGCAAAGACTCCAGCCTGGATTGGTAGCGGCGTGGTTGTCAAATAAATGGGGCGAATAATACACCGCGCTTTCATTGATGGGCATTACCCCAGTGCCACCTCGAATGGCAAGAACCAATAGGCCAAGCGAAAGCGGGAAGGCCAGTAGACCCCAACGCGAACTTTTCTCGGCGTAGATCTTAAGGCCGACTATTTTCTTATAGGCCCAGATCGTAAGCCAGATGAAACTCACATAAATTCCGAGGCTCGCCAGTTTGAAGGGCAGCGACATGGAATCCAGCAATGCGCTTGGTGTTTTAAAATATTCTACCGCGCGGTTATTCAGCGGTGTTTGCCATTCCTGATACAGAAAAACATTGGCGCCAAATACAAATACAAACACAGTGAAAATCAGCACATTAACCCCAAAAATACTTTTCTCGAAAAACGGGTAGGCGCGAGATCCGAAGGCTATTCCCAATTGCCACATTATAACCGGGAGGGCCAGGAGATATGCCGCAAAACTAAAATCCAGCGGCAATGCATGCCAAAAGGAAAGCCATGCGGAGGCCGGGTTTTCTGCCGACCAATCCTGGTGAAACCACAGCACGAACCACAGGCGGAACACCACAAAAAACAACAACCAGAACGCCAGCAAGCGGAACGGGAAAAAGAAAGGTCGTAAACTTCTCAGCATCGAAATTTGGAAAAAGAAGGGGCAAAGTTAAGTTTAAGTTG
>JAUSMG010000356.1 GCA_030645295.1 Saprospiraceae bacterium
AAACCAATTTGGCAGATCTGCCGTTTTTTTGAATTCATTCAGGGCTGCTACGCAAGATTTTTGCGCTGCATCCAGATCCCCCTTTTCTAAAAACTCTTCCGAAGCTTTGTAATACACCGCTCCAGTGGAAAGGTTTTGACCATGCAAAAAATGGGCAAATGATTGCGTGATAAGGAGAATAATGACAATTGGACGGTTCATGAATAGCAGTTAAACCTGAGATTTGTGGTCTCGGGTTTAGAGTATTTTAGGATGATCAATACATTAAGCGTTAGACTTGCCTTTCAAGAGCCACCATATCAGGATGGCCACCAATATGATAATGAGTAGAATACATAAAAGTCCACAACCTGAACAGACTGGAGTGGGGGGAGGCGTGTCGCCACATTGGTATCCATATTTTACGGATAACTTAGTGGAATCAATCAAACCATTGTAATGGCATTCCGGGAGTGCGCCACTGTTGCCAGAAAAAACAACACACATTCGGAGCCCTGTGTTCTGCTTTACACGCAAAACTCCATCCCAATTGGTAGTCGCGGTAAATGAAAACTGAGCGCATTGTTCCTGAAAGTCGCTCTCCGGGTCTCCGGGTTCCGGCACTTTTCCCAATACCTGATTCCATGTGAAAGACCAGTTGTGTTTTGTCCCACCTGTATTTTCGGCGGTTTCAAGAAAGTTGGCAGTATTTACGGTCCCCTCAAATTGAAAGTTTTGAAAAAGATCAAACGGGTCAGAGATATTGATCTGAGGAGCGTTTTCCTCCATATAGCCTTGATTACAAACTTCTGCTCTAAAATGTAACTCATATTGTCCATTTTCCTTTGGACAAATTTTTAATACTTCCAGCTTATTGGGGTCAATCGAGGCTTTCATTACTACGTCCAGAATTTGTACTCCTCCCAGATAAATTGGATTAACCCCTTGGCCAATTACCGGAGTACTACCCACGATGAAGGGATATGTTATTTGAGTACCTTCCAGCAGACGGCCACCATTGATTTCTAAATTTGCAAGACGTTTGGAGGTGAAAAATGGCGAAAGAATTTTCGCTTCCTCACGGATCAATGAAATAGCAGCAAATCGCGTCAATGGCAAGGTCCCATCATATAAGGTTGTAGTCAAAACAGGAAAAAAACGGAATTCATTAAATGTAACAGGCATATCCCCAAAAGTCGTCAATCCGGTTGCATCGTCAAATCGGTAAATAGGGTTTAAGTCAATAAAAATATAGTTTCTATACACCTTTGCAATACTGGCTATCACCTCAGGTTTGAATTGAAACCCTTGTGGGAATGGTTGAGCCGATAAATTACTGGTCAATCCTTTTATTGCGGAAATTCCACTGACTTTCATGTACCATGGCAATTCAATATCATCCTCAATCATAACATCAAATGGGGTAAACTTGCCAGGTGTGGATGCATTGCTTGAATTGTAAAAGAAAAACATCCCAAATGTGTTGAGCAATTTAGGTGCTGAAACCACAAAAGCAGTTGGGTGCTTCGGTCGGTTTACTTCACTGTTGAAAAGATCTAAAGTATTATCTGTGCCGGATATGGTTTGTTTAAAAGGTGTAAAGGTTGATCCAGTGGGTACATTAATAACTTCTATCTCCCGTGCAGTCCTTTTTGGTGGCTCATCATTGCTCTTTTTTTCTGAAAGCACTGCCCTTGCTGTATACTTACCAGAAAGATGATAGTTGTAGGATTGATTGTTTGAGATCAGGTCTTCTTCCATTCTGGCTTGATGTGGAAAAAAAGCAAAATTTCCATCTCCAAATATCCAGAATGCCTTGTATCGTGCCAGCAGGTTTGTAGCATTAAGGGACCTTGGATTGTCATAAATGTGGAAATTTACAGCGTTGCCCGAGAGCGGAAAAGGAACTGGCGAAGTAAGTGTAGTTGCACAACTGTTGCTCTCGGTGACTGCGCCTCCGTCTGTTGTTGTAATCCGCAAACAAGGGTCCTGACCTTGAACGCTAACGAATGCGCCTGTTATTAGAAAGCAGAGGGAGATGAGTTGATAGATCCTTTTCATTTTTTCAAATATTTTAGAGGTGAATTGTTATAAAAACTCAATGCACTTATAATTGACAATTATTCACACCGCGAAACAAAGGCTTTCTGCCAGTATTCCACGCCATTCATCCATATTTTTTCACAAATGTTTATAAATGCCAAATAGATGTAGTCTTTTAACTGGCTACGCCAATGCTCCTTTGGTTGGCATGCGGAGGACGGTACGAAAGGTCGAGCTGCAAAAGAGGAGGATTTATTTCCAACTAATAAAACCGCCAGGGCTTCCAGCGTGCTGGTAAGATATTGAAATGTTGTTTTTCGCGAAAATTCGGATCAATGAAGGCCAAAGAAAGTTCAAAAAAATCCAGTGTCAGGGTCACACGAGGGTGATTTTTGATCGTTTCCCAGGCGGCGGCCATATCTGTCGACCAATGCATGTCGTCGAATACAAAAACAGTTTTTTCATGGGCAAAGGCCAGGCAATCCTCAAAATAACGGAGCGTAGGTTCCAGTCTATGGTTGCCATCAAAAAATACAAAATCAAGCGGTTTAAGATCTTTCAGCGCCGCAGACAAGGTTTGCTGGAAATGGCCTACCCGCACTTCGGTATTTTCCGTTAAGCCAAGCCAATCCAGATTCATGCGGGCTATGTGGGCTATTTCGGGGCTTCCTTCCAGGCTTATGAACCTTGCTTCCCGTCGCGCAGATGCAAGATACATTGCGCCGATCCCGACGGAAGTGCCGAGCTCGAGTATAGTGCCTGGTTGCAAGTGACTAGCCACCCGGAACAACATCTGGCCTTGTCCAGCCGAACTTCCAGACTGCCGGGCAACACTTCGAACGCTTCTCTTTTTTTCTTTTGAAGAAGCTTGCTGTTCAGCATGGGCGGCAAATGGCCTGCTTCCACTCCCATAGTCCACCACCGTCAACTCAACATCACTTGCCAGCATTTTTTCGCGCAATGCTTCTACATCACGGAAAGCATAAAACCAGCGTTCATCATCAAGCACCGCACAAGCCAATTCGAACACGAAAGTGGAGTGTAGTTGATATTTGGTAACCGCATTACGGTAAAAACGAAAAAAATCGCCTGTCTGGAATAAGTTCATTGTGCGTAGTTTCGTGTCAGCTGAAGGTTAACAATGTACTGTTTTTAACACTTGGGCGCAAAATAGGGCGTGTTTCGGTTAAAAAAACATTAAACGATTTTTACGGCTAAAACACGGGCAGATCCGTCCCGTTTGATCACCAGTTTTCCACAAAACGAGAAAAAATTTCACATGACAAAGATCCGTTTCTTCCTGAGCACGCTCTTCTTCGCCCTGCTGTTTATCGCTCCAACGGTTGCACAGCGGTACAAAACTGCGGCGGGTGTCCGTTTCGACAATGGTTTTAATCTTACTGTACAGCAGTATATCACCAAAGGCTGGACCATAGAAGGCATATTGCATACGCCACTCATTGCTTCAAAAGACCTTGGCATCACTCTGCTTGCCGAAAAGCACCACAAGATATTGTTTAAGGGAACGAATTTATACGCAGGCGCCGGTGCGCATTATTATTGGCAGCAAAACTCAGTAAGGGATGCCGATGAAATTCATGAAAATGTGATGGGACTGAGCGGTATAGCAGGTCTCGAAGTCTCCTTAGGTCGCATTAATCTCGCAGTGGACTGGAAACCTGAGCTCCACTTGTCTGGAGATCAGGCCCGCCCTTTTGAGTGGAATGGCGCCTCAGTGTCGTTGCGTTACATCATCGAAAAGCGCGAACGCAAAAAGATCAAGGACTGGAAATTCTGGGATAAAATAGGCGGAAAAAAGAAAGGAAACGCTGGTAAAAAGAGAAAATAAACCGCAAAACCGCAAAACAGGAGAACCGAAAAATATAAAACTACACATTCTGATTGCGAATGGGGCAAAAAATTGACCTCCAGCGCTTCTTGATTTTGCGGTTCTATATTTTGCGGTTCTCCTGTTTTGCGGTTTTTTAATTCATTTTATTGCCCAAGTCTTCCCACTGCATCTTCCGTGGAGCGAAGCCGTTCCCGACAAAAACGTACCAGCTCGGCAGCGCGCTCAATTTTGGCCGTGAGTTCGTCAATGCCAATCGATCCCCCTTGCAGGTCATTTACAATTTTTTGCAGTTCGGTCCAGGCCGATTGGTAGGAAGGTTCTTCAGGTTGTAGCTTTTTCATGAACTTGGTTGAAGGTTTTAAATTTGGTAGTAGAATTATTCGATCGTGCTGGTTTAGTCTTTGATCTTGGTTTTTGGGAGCGTAAATTTCAGGATCAGAAATCCAATGCCACCCCCAAGCAGGGAAGCAATCAGGATCGCAATTTTTGAATGAACAATTACAGCGGCATCCTCAATTGCCAAAAGGGTAATAAAGATGGACATCGTAAAGCCAATGCCTGCTAAAAAGCCAACACCCAACAGATGGCGTTTTCGAATTCCTGACGGCAAAGTACATATCCCCAGGGCTACCGCAAGCAAAGAGAAACACAAAATACCCAAAGGCTTCCCTAAGATCAATCCTGATGCAATGCCCAGACTGTTTGAGGAGACCAGACCTTCTACCCAGTCCGTGGGAATCTGTATTCCGGTGTTTGCCAATGCGAACAAGGGCAGGATAAAAAATGCCACGGGCAGGTGCAGGTTATGTTGCAGTTTATAAGAAGTCGATGATTTGCCTCCTTTCCCAAAAGGGATGGCAAAGGCAAGCAAAACCCCCGTAATGGTAGCATGGATGCCCGATTGAAGCATAAAGTACCACATCACGATACCCAAAGCCAAATAGACCCATAAAGTGGTCACTTTGAGCCTGTTGAGTACAAGCAATACTGCGAAGCTCAACATGGCCAACCCAAAATATCCCAAAGAAAATCCCTTGGAGTAAAAGAGCGCTATGATAATTATGGCCAGCAGATCGTCCATGATGGCCATCGCGGTCAGGAATATTTTCAGGGTGTTGGGCACACGCGAGCCCAAAAGGGACAAGATACCCAGCGAAAAAGCAATATCCGTTGCCATTGGAATTCCAAAGCCGTTTTGGAGTGGTGTTCCATGGTTGAATCCAAAATGGATCAACGCGGGCACCATTGCTCCTCCAATTGCTGCGGCCATCGGGAGCATGGCATTTTTTAAACTAGAAAGTTCACCGATATATACCTCGCGCTCGATTTCCAGACCAATAAGCAGGAAAAATATGGCCATCAGGCCATCATTGATCCAGAATTCCAGGGGACGCCCCCCGAGATCGTAGTGCCACAGGTGGAAATATTGGTCTGCTAAAGCAGAGTTGGCCAATGCCAGAGAAAGCAAGGTGCAGGCCATCAGGATGATTCCCCCTGATTTTTCACTCTCAAAAAATTCTCTGTAAAGTTGGGTTAATCGCATTGGATTTCGGTGTTTCGAACATTGGCAACATGCTCAATCCTTATTTTTCAAACCACACTTTTTCATGGTTGTTGGCGTCGCCGTTGTAATTAATCAAAATTTCCTCGCCAGCAGGGATGGGCTTAATACAATAGAAATCAATGGTTTGTGCTTCGAAGTCCATGCCGTATTCAGCATTAGGGCTATAGGAATGGTTGTATAACGAGCCATAGCCCAGACAGAATGCATACCACTCACCGCGTTCCCCCCAATCGAAATAATAATCATCGAGCACGGTTTTGCGCACATCGGCCAGTTCTTCTTTTGGGAATAAAATGATAGGGCAAATTTCAAGTACCTCTCCTTCTGCAATTTCCCGGCCAGCGAAAACGCCTTTGCCATGTATTTCAGAATAGGCTACAAAAATAGGCGCTTGTTGGAGTGACATGTGGGGAGCAGAAAGTAGTTTGTAGTGGCAGTTGGCAGTGGCAGTTGGCAGTTGCAGTAGCACTCACTCATTCACTCATTCACTCATTCACTCATTCGCTATGTGGCAAGAAAAAGGCAACAAACTCCAGGCCTCCTTCAAATTTAAAAACTTCGCGGAAGCATTTGCGTTTATGACCGAGGTAGCGCTGCATGCGGAACGGCTCGACCATCATCCCGAATGGAGCAATGTGTGGAACAAGGTTGATATTCAACTCTGTACACACAGCGCCGGAGATATTGTAACCGGAAAAGACCATGCTTTGGCCGCTGTAATTGACGAGGTTTTTACAAAATACAAAACAGTATCCAGTTCCAGGTAGCAAGCAGCAAGTTCGGGTTCACATAAGATTGTCCCTTGAAACTTGCCAACTTGTAACTTGCTACTTGACCACTTGTAACTTCATTATTTGAAATGACTGACCATTCTCCTGTTTTCAACGCACATCCGCAATACATCGAATCGCTGTATAAAAACTGGCAGGCCGACCCGGCTTCTGTCGAATCTGATTGGCAAGCCTTTTTCAAAGGATTTGACTTCGCGCTTTCCTCCACGAATGGCTCGGAGCCTACTGCTACTGCCGCTGCTACTGCTCCCTCCTTCGTTGAAACTACGGCGGGTAAAACTGCCGACTTAAAAAAAGAGTTC
>JAUSMG010000357.1 GCA_030645295.1 Saprospiraceae bacterium
AAACTCTGGCATAAACTGAAATTTACCATTCAGGTCAAAAACACGACCATGGTATTTACACCGCAGTTGGCTCGCTTTGCAGGGCGCGTAGGCCAGTAAACTCCCCCGGTGCGTACACACATTCGACAGGCAATGCAGCACCCCGTTTTTGTCGCGCGAGAGCAGTAGCGGCTCGCTCAAATAATGGTTCAATAGCATGAACGGCCACAGGCTCCCCGGCTCGGCCACCCGATCGGTATGGCCCGCAAACTGCCAGCAAGACGCAAAGATCTTTTCTTTGGCTTCTTCAAAGATCGCCAGGCTGGTATAGACTTCGGTGCTGATGGTGCGGGCGCGGGCGATGTTAGGGTCGATGTGAAAGCGGGACATGGTACGATTGATTCGATTGAAACGATTGATTCGATTGATTCGATTGTGGCGTGGGTGAAACTTCCTGCTATTTTTGCCACGCAAATATCCAATCCAAAATCGAAAAATCGTTCCCAATCGAATCAATCGAAAAATCGCCCAATCGAATCAATCCATCCATGCACAAAATCACCGCCGACTGGGTTTGCCCGGTTTCTTCCGAACCCCTTGAAAATGCGGTCGTTATCACGGACGATACAGGCAAGATCCTCGCCATTGAAGCCCGGGAATTGCACGACCCAGCCAGCCTCGAAATATACCACGGAATCCTCGTTCCAGGCTTTGTGAATACACATTGCCACCTCGAACTTTCCCACATGAAAGGCAAGGTGGACACCGGCACAGGACTTATCCCGTTCATCACAGGCGTGGTAACCCAACGCAATGCCAGCGCAGAAATCATCGCCGATGCCATCGAAAAAGCCGAACAGGAAATGCTCGAAGGCGGCATAGTTGCCCTGGGCGACATCTCCAATGCTCCCGACACTTTTGCCACGAAAGCCAAAGGCCGGATGCGCTATCATACTTTTCTTGAACTCTTTGATTTTCTGCAAGATGCCAGCGCTGAGAAGACTTTTTTGGATGGTCTGGCAGTGTATGAGCAACTGGAACTGGCCACTGGAAGCGCCCGTGCATTTGTTCCCCACGCGCCCTATTCTGTGAGCAAATCCTTGTTTGAAAAGATCAACGCATTCAATCCGGGATCGGAGATCACGGTCAGTATCCACAACCAGGAAACCCCGCCAGAAATGGCCTTGTTTTTAGAGAAAAGAGGGGCTTTTCTTGATTTTTATGGCAAATTCGGTATTTCACTTGATCTATTCGATGCAACTGGTCAAGCCTCGATCTACTACGCCCTAACCCACATGAACCCTGCCAACCGAACCATTTTTGTCCACAATACGCTTAGTTCCCGCGCTGATATTGAGGCTGCACAGGCCTGGAGTCCGCACACTTTTTGGGCCACTTGTCCCAATGCTAACCTGTACATCGAAAATCGTCTGCCCGACTATTCGGCTTTTCTCGACACGCAGGCCCGTGTCACCATTGGCACCGATTCACTTACGTCCAACTGGCAGCTTTCGGTGCTGGAGGAGATGAAAACCATTGCCCGGTATCAGAGTTATGTCCCATTTACCACCCTGCTGCGATGGGCTACGCTGAATGGCGCGCAAGCCCTTGGTTTTGAGGACACGCTGGGAAGTATGGAAGTCGGTAAAACACCGGGAATTGTTTTGATACAAGGGGTTTCGCCGGATTGGAAATTGGGGGGTGAGGCAACGGCGAAGCGATTGATTTGATTGCCATAGCGGCGCTACAGTCGTGTCACCGCTACGCGGTTCATGATATTGTTGCCATGGTTTCTATAAACGGTGACACCGCTACGCGGTTCTTGATTACGTCGCGATGGTTTCTATATACGGCGTCACCCCAACTCGGTTCCTGATTTTATCGTGTTGGATTCTATAAACGGTGACACCGCTACGCGGTTCTTGATTACGTCGCGATGGTTTCTATAAACGATGACACCGCTACGCAGTTTTTACGGCCTAATGCATTTTATAACCGCGTAGCGGTGACACCGTTTATAGCCACGAAATCATTAATCATAATATTCAAAAAGGTACTTTTCTTCGTAAGGAACCTCAAACTTTTGAAGAAACTGCTGATATTCCTGCCTAAATGTTTTTTTTCTGTGGTGTTCTTTTTGATTCATCACATATTTGGCAACTGCGTCAATTTGTGAATGTGCATAGGTAAAACAACCATATCCATCTTGCCAGGAAAACCCCTTTGTTAAGAAGCGGTTGGTTTTAATAAATTTAGATGACCCCGTTTTTATATCGCCCACCAGATCAGCGAGTTGTATAGTTGGCTTAAAACCAATAAAAATGTGCAGGTGGTCTGGCATTCCATTGATAGCAATCAACTTTTGCCCTCTTTCTTGAATTATTCCGGTGATGTACTGATAAAGACGTTCTTCAAAGTTTGGCAGGATTAAATTCTCTCTGCCTTTTGGGCAAAAAACAATTTGAGCATACATTTGAGTGAATGTGTTGGCCATAATGAGTGCGTTTAAAGATGATTTTTGTGCCGCTGTTAGGCGGAATTTATGTGAGTTGAAAAACTGTATCGTTGCTTTTATGTCGTGCCACCGCTACGCGGTGGCCCATTTTATAGCCGCGTAGCGGCGACCCCGTTTATAGCCGCGTAGCGGCGGCACGGTTTGCGCTGACATGAGATCGAATTTTTTGGACTATTCCACCGCCAAATACGGCCCAACCTTCGCCAACCAAACCCGATCCGAAAATGCCCGCATCCTGCCCAAATCCTCGGCAGAAGAAAACGCCCCATGCTGCTCCCGAAAAGCCACAATAAGTTCCGCTTGTCGTTTTGAAATGTAGGGATGCGCGTCCAGATCAGCGATCGAAGCGGTATTTAGGTTGATCTTTCGAAACTCCGTTGCGCCCAGCTCCAGATAAGATCTCATTCCCTGAAACACGCTGTCTGGCAAGCCCTGCATCTCTGCCACCTGCTCCACCGAAATAAACCCACCTAATTTTTCCCGATAACTGAGCAATTGCCGCGCCCGCATTTCACCGATGCCCGGCAAGCTCATCCAGGCGTCTAATCCAGCGCGATTGATGTCCACCGGACCCTTGGCCAGATTTTTTTTGGGTGTCGGCGTTGCAAATCCTCCGGCATACACCACCGGACGATCGGCATGGACACTGACCAGGTTTTCTGAAAAAGTGGCATAGGGCGCAATCCGTGCATAATCCTCCTCCTCCAGGGTATATATTTTTTCCAGGTCTTCCTTTTTGCGGAACTGACCGCCTTTGTCGCGGTAGTTCAGGATACTTTTCGTCGTCCGGTCCGGGAGACCCAGACGTCGGAGATCTGCTTCTGTGACGGTATTCGGATCGAAGGCAAAAAGTTCGGGAGCTGCTTGCTCGCGCGTGCTTTCGTAGGACTTTTCTGCTGCAGATCCAATGCGGATGTAGGGCAAAAGCCTTGCAAAATCCTCTTTTTTAAGGCTCCAGATTTTTTGAAAATCGGCGGGTGAACGAAAATCGCCGCCTTTGTTGCGGTAATTGCAGATGATATTCGACACCTTTTCTGAGAGGCCTAATCGAACAAAATCTTCGAAGGAAGCCGTGTTGGGGTCAAAGTTGAACAGCATGCCCGAAGCGCCTCCGTCGACAATTCCACCATGGTCAAATGCCGTTCGAAAGGATTGAATTTCGCGTTGAAAAGGGCTGAAATCGGTGCTTTTAGCCGGTTGAAAGTGGCGCGAAATTTCCGGGACCGCAAAAAATACCGCCGCAAGGAAAAAGAGGGCAAGTGTGCCATTTCGTTCTGCACGGTTGAAGCGCAGATAATTGAAGAGGTGTGTTTTCATATTGGTTTTAAATTTTCCTTGTTTACTCGCCGAAGCCTCCCTGCCTGCCAAACCATGGCCGCATGGCGAAGGCGGGTGAACTTTTAAATTTTCCTGTTTAATCCATTACCGCCTCCCCACCCAGGCACCCATCGTCCGGACATCATGAAAAGCCCAGCCCTCCAATGCACATTCATTCCGCCAGCGTTCGGCCTGTCGAAAGGTGTTGGAAGCATCGAATACCACCAAGGCGCAGGGGAAACGTGCACGGCATTCTGCGACGGATATTTTGGGGCTTTTTGACAACACCAAGACCTCCACGACAAGGGGCTTTGGATTGCCTGAGCTGACCCAGCGCGCATCGTCCACGAGGACCATTTTTTGATCAAAAAATTGAACAAAAGGCAAGGCTATCAGCAAGTTGTCTCCGAAAAAACCAACTGTATCCGAAAACAAAACTGTCGTTTTTTCCCGGGTTCCGGAGGCGGTGCGATTGGCTTGTGCAGCAAAACTTTCCTGCTTTTTGGTGAGGGTATCCGACAATGAAATGGTCCGGTCGCCTTCAAAAAAATCAATCAGCCGCGCCTTGTTCACACTGTAAATCACCGTGCTGCGCTGCTGTTGTTTGCCCAGCACGGTCGCTGTCCGGAACATGCCCAACAGCACCATCACCCCTGCAAAAGCGCCCAACCACTTGCCCCGCCGCGTAACCATGGCCGCCCCCAAAAGTGCCAGGCAGGTGTACAAAGCCAGCACCACCCAGCCAGGCACCCACACGTTCCGCACTACGCCACCAGGTATACTTTGAATGAAAAAGATGATCTTGTTCATCCATAAGATCATGTAATACAAAACCATACCAAGCCAGTCCGCCAAAATCTGCGAGCCCGAATCGAGCAAAACCAGGATCGCGCCGCCCCACAAGAACACCGCGCCCACAAATACCACCACCCAACCTGCCAACCAAAAATAGACCGGAAATTGGTTGAAATAGAACAACGATAACGGCAAAGTCCCCAACTGAGCGGCTACGCCTACCAGGAAAACCTGAAGCGGTTCGTCCAGCCAGCGCGACATGGGCGGGAACATTTTGTAAAACCTCGGATAAAAAAACACCATGCCCGCCACGGCCGCGTAGGACAGTTGGAAGCCGACATTGAACAGGAAATAAGGATTGTAAATCAACAAGATAAAAGCCGAAGTAGGCAATACATTCCAGGCTGAAGCATCGCGCCAGAATGCCTTCCCGAACATGTACACGGTGAACATAACGGAGGCCCGCAGCACAGAGGCCGTAGCACCGGTCAGGAAAGTGAAGGCCCAGATCGCCGTCAGTACCAAAACGGTTTCGATCAGCCGGCCATTCTTGCCGCGCAACCGAAGTCTCCCGATCATAAACATCAACCCAACGTACAGCATTCCGATGTGGGTGCCGGAGACCGCCAGGGCGTGCATCGACCCTGTTTCGGCATAAGCTGTGCGCATATCGTCGGAAAGATCATCCGTGTAGCCCACCAGCAGCGCGGAAGCCACGGCATATTCATCCGTACTCGGAAAGTATTTTTGAAGCAGATCAAGTAGACGCGCACGACTTTCGTAGGCCTTTCGCCAAAGCAAGTGGCCGTTTCCAGCCGAAAGCCTCATTACGGAATCCGGTTTTATAAATGCCTGATAATTAATGTTTTGAAAATGAAGATACCGGGCGTAATCGAAGGCATGCGGGTTCTTGGGAGGCTCGGTAGGGCGTAACGTAGCCTGAAAACCGAGTCGATCGCCATAACGGATACTGTCCGCAAAATTGGAGACCTCTAAAAATAACATGACATTACCTGCCGCCGCTTGAAGGGAATCGGGCGAACTGCCGATGGCCTCCACCCGAACCGGGATTTTCATTTTAGCGCCCCTGGAAGGCGCTTCATACACGGTGCCGAGAAAGTAGTGGTGGTCTGAAATTTTTGGGGAAAAATGCCTGTCTTGTCGGAGTTCACTGTGACTGATGATATGGAAATAGCCAAAGCCCAATAGCAGCAGATGGACATACGCCCCGAATACCCAGCGATGGCGATACGGTATCTTTTGGATGGCCAATAAGACGCCGAATGCCGCCCCGAGCATCAGCCCCCAATCCAGATACGGCAAAGGAATGTCGAGCCATGCGCCTAAGGCCAGTCCTGAAATAAACGGTACAATAAAGCGGAGGTAAGGAATACCATGCGGGTTCATTTGGTGGATTTATCCTTGGGGGATAGCGGGTTAACATTTGTTGGAAGCGTACTTGGGGGCTAGACAAAATTACATTATTTATTTCAAAAAAAAGATGGATCATCCCGAATTTTTTAGAAAACAGAATTAAACAGGAAAACCGCAAAACAGGAGAACAGGAAAATATAAAATCGTGAGAAGATTGATCCCGAGGAGGGAAGACTCTGACCTTTTTCAGATCAAAATGTACGGTTTATATTACCTGTTCTGCGGTTTTGCGGTTTTCTTGTTTAATTTGAATGCTTGTCAAAATTCGGGATGATTCATGCGAATCTGGGGTTAAAGGTGCGTAGCACCGAAACGTCTGTAGAATATTAATTTTCAATCCGTTAGGAGGTGCGTAGCACCGAAACTTGGCTCCCTCACGGCCCGTAGTTTCGGTGCTACGCACCTCTTTCGCTGTTGCATTGGCAATTTCTACAGACGTTTCGGTGCTACGCACTTCTTTAACCCCTGATTCGCATGAGTCATGTTGGCTTGTCAACGTTGACACTTTTTTAGGAAGTGTCAATGCTTCACCACCTTACCCACGAAGATACGAGTGCCAGGCCCCGTCCCCTCTCGAACCGTCGCAACATAGTTGCCACTCGGTAAGCCCCGCAGGTCAAGCGTCATAATTGCAGAAGACAGCGACACGCGTTGCAACACCCGGCCCGAGGCATCTGAGAGCTCTACCTGACATGCTTCCGGAACTTCATAAAATACAATTTTCACCCAATCCGCCGCCGGGTTGGGGTAGATCATCAAGGCCAATCCTGCTGCCTCCTCCGTGCTGCTGATCATCTGCTCCACCACCACCTCGGCCACTGCCGCACAACCGTTTTCGTCTGTTACGGTCACCGTGTAAGTGCCTGCGTTGAGGCCCGCGATGGCCTGCGTGGTGCTGCCTTCATCCCATTCAAAATAAAAAGGCGATGTTCCCCCGGAGATCGTGGTTACCACTGCCGCTCCGTTGGGCGGGCTGGTCTGGGTCTGGGCGCTGCTGCCTGTACCTACCACGAGTAAGCCTGGTTGGGTCATGGCCGGGAATGTATTGGAGGCGGTGCACCCAAAAGCATCTGTAACGGTAACTGAGTAGTTGCCCGGCCCCAGCGGCTGGGCGATGGAATCAGTGCCTGGCCAGCCCTCCCACTGCCACTGAAACGGCGCTGCGCCCGTGGCCGGGGTGAGCGAAAGCCAGCCATCTGCTACGCCGAAGCAGGAGATGGTTTGGCCACCGATCATGGGCGTGAGCATGCCCAACAGGGCGATACTGGCCGAAGCAGAATCCTGACAGCCATTGGCATCTACCACCGTGAGGGCATAATCTCCTGGTTGCTGCTGAAGGAGTAGTGCGGTATCCGCTGCAACTGGCAGCCAGGTATACTGGAAAGCCGCAGTGCCGCTAGCCACTGATGCCGAAAGCGAGCCGCCTGCGGTGTTTCCGCATTGCACATCCGTGGATGCAAGGGCAAGGGATGGCTGTGGCGCGGATGCCACCACCACGGTATCCAGGATTTGCCGACCACTGCCGTCGGTGATGGTAAAAATGAAGTTTCCAGGCGGCAGGCCGTTGAGTTCCGGGCCATTGCCAGCCTGGGGCGACCAGTTGTAAGTGTATGGTTCACAGCCGAATACGGGACTTAGGGAGATACTGCCGTTGGAGGCGCCGATGCAAGCAGGATGTACCAGCGGCTCGGCGGCTAAAGCGAAAGCGGGCGACTCGTAAGCGCCAATGTCTACCGTGCCGCCCTGGATTCGTGGATTGCCCGCAAGATCTGTGAGGATGCCTGAGGCTGCGGCGTTGGAGCCTGCGTTGATGAGGGGGGAGCAAGGGAGCAGGGAGTAATCTAGGTTGGTGGTGTCGCGAAAGAGGGGGTCGAGGTTGAAGAGGTTGTTGGGGCCGCAGGTGACGTTTGAGGGTGGAGACAGGCAAAAGGAATTATTTTTGAATAGGCAGTTATCAAAGGTGATTGGGCTGTTACTGCTAGAGGGAATCACAAAGTTCCAATCTTGAAATATACTGTTAGAAAATTCTATCTTTTGAGCATTCGTAGATTGGAATAGCCAATTCGAGCCAATAACAGTATTCCCAATCAACTTAATGTGATCATTATTACCTGCGCTAAAAGTAGTGTTGGGTTTGGCACGATGGACAATTACGTTATTTAATATCTCAGCGACAGTATTATTAGAAAAAAAAGCTAATATGGTAGATTGATCATAAGCCACTATAATATTTTCACTAAATAATGTGGATTTTCCAAGAATAAATAATGTTGAATTTTGATTTGAAAATAAAATACATTCTTTTATTTTGCATTTAATGAAATCGGCTGTATTATAAGCTTGAGCATTATTGAATGCCTTCGTAAAAGATTTTATCATACTAAATTCCCCACCTAGAATATCTGCCAAAAAAACTAATCCAGGGTCATTTTCTATAAATGAACAACTATCAATGATTAATGTCCCCATGTCCAATAAGGTAATGCTGGCCAATGCAAAAGCCTCTCCCTGTGCTGTGCCTACATCGTTCCCATTCCCTTCAAATCGGCAGTCTTTCATTGAAATATTAGTTCCGGTCACCCTCCCGACATTGAAGTTGGCGCCACCACCCGATAGGTTTGAACGATTATTCAGAAATGTGCAGCCATGCAGGTCTATCCAGTCCGTTCGTTCAGACTCATTGTAGCAAAGCCCGCCGCCCCGCCTTTCCGAAACATTATTTTTGAACAAGCAGTTGCCAAAATCAGGGCTTCGTTCTACCCAACTGCCTCCGTTGCGGTAGAGCGCACCACCATCCAAACGGGCACGGTTGTTTTCAAAGGAACAATTGATGAATTGCGGCGCCACTGACCCCGCACCGCTGCCGTTGACATACACCGCGCCGCCATGGGAATAGGCATAATTGCGCTCAAAATGGCAGTTTTGTATCAAAGGGTATGCCCAGCTATCTGCTGCCATAATATAGAGCGCTCCCCCGCATTTGTAAGCACTGACCGCCGGTAGGTCAGTCGGCGTATAGTTCGCAATACCATGCCTAAAGACAAAACCGTCCACCACGGTCATGCTGTCGGGGTTGTTCATGTATAGGATGGTATAGGCGTTGTCGGTGCTGTCACCAGGAGTACCAATGTCACCACTCAATACGGTAGGGTTGTTAAACCATTCGCGCTGGCCCAGGCTGGTTTCTGTCCCTTCAAAGCCACCATACAGCCGCACCCCGCTTTTTTGCACAAAAGAGGACGTTCGGTCGCTGCCTGTAGTGGGGATGAAGACGCCCATTGCCACCCATACCGAATCGCCTGACTGAGCTGTTGTCAGGGCAGTATTTAGATCTGTGAATGCGTCTGCCCAGGATTGACCGTTGTTCGCACCGGTTGCACTGCTGTTGACATATAGGCGGTTTTGAGCAAAATTTGAGAAGGAAAAGCCAAAGATGGCTATGCTGAAAAGTATCGTGTTTTTCATGAGAAAAGTGATAGGCTTGAATACCCGTCCTGCGGATTAAATCCGCAAGACGGGTTAGATAATGTTAAAAGTGGGTGTTCAACTAGAGAGGCTACAGCTTCACAAATTGGCCGGTCACTTTTTCTTTACCCACTTGCACCTGCCAGGTGTAGATGCCCGGGGCCCAGTCTGTGGCTTCCTGAATGGGCAGTGTATTGGCGCCCTTGCCCAGTTCAATCTCGCGATAGAACATCCGGACGCCATAAGGCCCAAACATGAAAACCCTTGCCGGAGCAGGCTTTTCTGAAATCAGGCTCAGCTCTACCGCCCCGGAACTTGGGTTGGGCGAACAGGATACCGCGAGGGATGCGTTGCCGGACACTTTATTGCGCTGCAAACTTGCAGGCATCAGTTGAGTCTGCAAGGGAATTTCAAGGTTGTTAGCGGTATAGCCAAGGTTCTGAAAGATCGCGTCATCGGTCGCCAGGATCAATTCGTTGCCCCGAACGCTGGTAATGGCGCGCAAGGCCACGTAAAACAACACTTGATCTGGCTGCAGGAAATTGGACTCCTGGTCTAAACTGAGCCACAGCACTTTGATCCTTCCGGCTGCCGCTTCATTAAGGTTGATGCAGTCTGGCGTGAACCCGGTCACGTCGCCAGCGGAAATGGCCATAAACTCAAAACGCGCGGGGTCGAAGCGAAGCCCTGCCTGATAGGCAATGAGTGGTTGATCGCTGCCCGCATAAACTGGAAGGATAATTGTTTCACCCGGTTCGGATGGCACACCTGGCACTCCCAAAGCATAGCGCTCCTTAGGATTGGCTGGTCTTTGAGGATATGTGGCACAATTGGCGCAGTCATCACCACAATTGATTGCGGTGCAGTTCAAATCTCCCACTTTGATGCCGACAAAGTCGGCGGCAACGGGATTTACTGTATTACCATTGTAAATAAAAGAGTACTCAATTCCATTTCCATCTATCTCGGCATCAATTACTTCAGGTATAGGATACTGAAATGGATTTGATGAATTTGAAAAAGTTAGCTCTCTAGGCAAAAACCGCCGAGAGGTGTTGTTCGGGAATTCAGTATAGATACCAAGGATCAGTTTTCGGGTCTCGACAATGTCAAAAGAAGTGATTGAGCCAGATTTGTTGACATCCGCAGCAATCATCTTATATGGAGAATTCAAAGGCTGAATGCCCAGGATATGCTGGCTCATCAACACTAAGTCATAGGTGGTTACGCCATTGAGGGGGTTGTCATCCTTTACTGGTGTGATGGTGTAATTGCCTTCGTCACACACGCACAAAGCATATGGCTCCAGACATTCCGTTGTTTTAGTCGTATCGTTACAAGCATTGTCCGTTGCATTAATATGGACAATTGCTTCTTCGACCCAGCACCCACTATCATCGGACGAACCAGTTTTGACTTTTCCTGAAATCTCTTGTGAACAAAGATAAAAGCCCGTCAAATTTGTATTTGGTACACAGGTGACCGTTCCTTGGCCAACAATGTAATAGGCTGCCTCCCTGACCGTGACTTTATTGATACAGCCAGAAATTGCGATCACAGGTATCAGCATTGTCTGGTTGGTATAGTTTATCTCGTTGCCACTCGAAGTTTTGAAGCAATAGGTGAGGGTGTTCCCGTCTACCTCATAGCATTCCGTCGTTCCTACCCTGTCGGTGCAAGCTTGCAGATTATCGCCAACGTCACAAGGGAGGCTGTTCTGGATGTTGGCCACATCAATGTAAGCGCCAGTGGTCATGTCAAAATCCAGGACAAAACGAAGTTCACGGACTGAAGAATTGTTGGCTATGCCCAGCGAAACGGTGGCGTACAGGTCGCCACACCCGTCAGGGGGCACTCCCGCAGTGCCCGCTACGTTCAGCAAAAGCCCGGAATTTGCACATTCAGCATCGCCAGGGAATGTTACTAACACATCCCCAGTACCACCTTTTATCATTTTTTTGCAAAAAACTGCGCCCGGCGGTGTGGTTAAAAACTGCCCTTCAAAACGCCCGCTGACATAGTTCAACTCGATGGTACTCTCCATGTTCTGTGGATTGGGTCGTTCCATTTTCAATTCGAATAAATCAATAATGCCAAAGCTGCTTGCAAAAGTCAGCGCGCTTCCTGTCAGGCGAACTTTGACGAAATAAAAACTGTTCAGCCCGGTGGAAGGGCTTATCTCAACCTCAAAGTCCGTCGCGCCCAGGGGTATGGGGGGCGGGATAGGGGCGCTTGATTCTACCGTGAGTAAAAAATCCAGATAGGGTATCGACAATATAGCGGATGGGGTCGTGTGGTTTGACCTGATGCGCACTGGAATAGTTGTGGACGTGTTGTCCGTGTTGGGGGTGTCTGTCAGGAACAGAACCTTATCGTCCTCGTCCAACTCTAATTCATAAGCCGGCGGGGCTATAAAGTTAGGGGTTGGAGGAGTGTTTGCATTTGGGAAATAGCAAGTTACATCGTCCGCATCCGCGTACCGGAAAAAAGAACAGGAAAGTTCAAATACATCAGTGGGGTATACATCTACCACGATGGTAAAGAGTTCGGCATAGAACGGAGCGTTTGTTGCAGTTCTAGTGAACTCGATTGTTGGCAAAGACCCACCAGCACCATAAGTAGTGGAAACAATATTGCCGTCTACAGATAGAGGATTCGTAATGCATGTAGATAGGGTGGCGTCCTCATTAACACGAGTCATGCCTGAAGAAGTCCCCGTAAAACTCAGTGAAGTTATTATCTCCAAATCAGTATAACTTAGTTGGAAGCAAAGGGCATTAGCATCGAAACCGTCGGTCACACCATCGTTAGCGCTAAGCCTTACAACATACTGCATCCTGTGGCAGTCTATCGGAACTGCTGTACAACCATCGCAATTTGGAGGAGTAGGTACGGCGGTGGTTCTCTGACATACAGTTATGTCAAATTCACCACATTCTAATTGGACTTCGGTGCATTGCCCATTAAGTTGGGAGGAGAAGGAAAGTAACATCGAGGCGAGCAGAAGCATCGTTGCCCCTCCCCATTTCTTCCAGAAGAAAATTTTGTTTGACATTGAAAAATTGCCTTAAAGTTTAAAGAAATATTGATTTTACTCATTGTAACATCGGTTGCAATGGTTTAGTAAAAGAGAGAAAAATTTGCTTGCCCTTTTTAGCCGCCATAGGCTTGCCGAAGGCCCCACCTTGGCTTCGGGGCAAGACACCAGCACTGCGGCGCAGGGCGCCACACGAGAAATAGCATTGAAAATCATGCTGATGAACAGGCGCTGAACTTTTTTATCCGCCGTAGTTTCAACGAAGGAGGAAAAACGCCTGAATAATAAATCAAGGATTAGTTCGAAGAAGTCGCGGGTCTGATGAACAATAATTCGCAGGGAGCGGATCAGGTTCTAGTTGGTCGTCGTCGGGAGTCACTAAAAACCGCTTTTGGCGGCCATAGAATCAAGTATACACTATAAATATTTCAATAACCATTTAACTGGTTCATGCCAAGGTGGAGCAAATATAGCAAAGGCCCAATTACAACCAAGTCTAATGCAAGAAAATTAACCTTGAATGTCGGATTTAGGCAGTTGGTCTTTTGAAATGTATTTTAACAGGAGAACCATGCCCATCGGCTGACAAACCTGGTTCTCCTGTTAAAAAAACTACCGTTTTGCCACTTTTCCGACGTACATCATATTCCCATTTCTAGCCGTCAGCACATACGTCCCGCCCGGAAGCCCGCGCATATCCAGCAAACAGTCCCCATTGCCGCAACCCAGTGAGCGCAACAGCCGCCCGGACGCGTCCGAAAGTTCTAAATGCCATTCGCCCCTACTATGGCCTGATAGCTGATCGGGCAGCACCACTTTCACCCAATCCAACGCAGGGTTGGGGTAGATCATCAA
>JAUSMG010000359.1 GCA_030645295.1 Saprospiraceae bacterium
GAACTCCGTGTACACCATATCCGCCCCCTGTTGCTTGCAGAGTTTACGGAATGGCGGATCACTCACGTCCTCCATAGGGGCGAGCAGGAGCGGGAATTCGCCAAGTTCTACGTTGCCAATTTTGACCATGGGGCAAAGGTCGGGAATTCGATGGGAATCTATTCTACAAATGCGACAAGAATGGAGCACGGATGACGCAGATGAGACACAGATTTTCACAGATTCTATTTGAAATCCGCGTGAATCCGTGTCTCATCTGCGTCATACGTGTTCCATCCCCTCACACTCGACTACCCCACTTACTCTCCTCAAGCTCCGGCACCGTCAATTTCTTCCTTTGTTCCAAATGAAACCGCAGCCCAAGCAGGGCCGCAACTTCCGCGCCGGCCTTCTGGCTTTCCACCAGTTTTTCAGGGCTGAAGTATTGCTGCACAAAATGCGTGTCAAAATCTCCGCTTACGAAGGCAGGATGATCGAGCACAAACTGTCCAAAAGGCAGGGTAGTTGCCACGCCTTCAATATCATACGCAGCAATGGCTTCCTTCATTTTTTGAATAGCTTCGGAACGGGTAGCGCCGTGTACCACCAGTTTGGCCAGCATCGGGTCGTAATAAATGGGCACATCCATGCCTTCCTCAAATCCTCCGTCAACGCGGATACCGGGGCCACTGGGGAGGCGATATCTTTCCAGTTTTCCTACAGAGGGCAAAAAATTATTCATAGGGTCTTCGGCATACACGCGAATCTCCAATGCGTGACCGTTGATTTTCAGGTCCTCCTGGGCGAAAGGCAGTTTTTCACCCCGTGCCACCCGGATCTGTAGTTCTACCAGATCTAAACCGGTGATCATTTCCGTCACCGGATGCTCCACTTGCAGACGGGTATTCATTTCCAAAAAGTAGAAATTACGATCAGCATCCACCAGAAATTCTACCGTACCAGCCCCGACGTAATCACAGGATTTTGCGACGCGAACGGCTGCTTCACCCATGGCCTGCCGCATTTCGGGCGAAAGGATGGCCGAGGGCGCTTCTTCCACCACTTTCTGGTGCCGACGTTGTATACTGCATTCACGCTCAAAGAGATATACAATGTTTCCATGGGTATCGCCCATGACCTGCACCTCTACGTGGCGAGGGCCCGTGACGTATTTTTCGATAAAAACCGCCCCGTCGCCGAAGGCCGACATAGCCTCTGAAATGGCGCGCTCCATTTGTTCCTGCGTGTCTTCCTCGCGCTCCACAATACGCATGCCCTTACCGCCGCCGCCTGCGGAGGCTTTGATCAAAATTGGATAGCCCACGCGCTTTCCGATCTCTTTGGCCATGGCCACATCGGTGATGGCTTCTTCAATGCCCGGCACCATGGGTACATTGTATTTTTTAGCGGCTTCTTTGGCGGCGAGCTTGCTGCCCATCACCTCAATGCTCATGGGTTTGGGACCAATAAAAGTTATCCCTGCTTCCCCGACCATGCGGGCAAAAACAGCATTTTCACTCAAAAAACCATACCCGGGGTGGATACCATCCACGCCCAGTTGTTTGGCGGCTTCAATGATCTTATCTCCCCGAAGATAGCTCTGGGCAGAAGGCGCAGGGCCAAGCAGCACAGCTTCATCCGCAAAACGGACATGAGGCGCGTTTCGATCGGCCTCAGAATAAACGGCTACGGTGGAGATACCCATGCGGCGGGCGGTGCGCATGACGCGTAGTGCGATTTCGCCACGATTGGCGACCAGGATTTTTTTCATGATTATGCTGCTTGCAATTGTAAAACCTCCAATTCAGCGCCATTGTTAAAGGATGCTTCCGCTTTTTGCAGTACTAGGCGTGTTGTTAGAGGCCAAAGATAGGGGATTCATTCCTTCTCATTCGTCCTTACGCAAAAACCACTCCTGAATAACTCGGTGCTGCCAGCGCCAGGAGCCTCCGCCGGTTCCGGCGGCAGGCTATTTTGGATAGTTATCTCAAATGCAACAAAACAGTTAAGCATACGGATTATTAACGTGGTGGATGAATGTTCCAGAAAAGACCTTTGGGTGGAAGCTGCCCACAGCATCACTGCTGCCAAATTGATCGAAACTTTAGACCTAATCGGGGGAATGCGGGGTTGGCCCAGGTATATCCGTTGTGATAATGGCCCTGAATTTATCAGTTACATGCTCAAGCAGTGGGCGGAGGAAAAAAACATTGAAATGTAAGCCTACGACGAAGGCCATCTTGCGGGGTGGCTGAGGTCCAACGACCTTTGCAGAAAACAAAGATATGAAAAAAGGCTCAAGCGGACCAAAGCGCCCACGGCTGGATTCTGGCACA